>JAZLBG010000001.1:0-3537 GCA_045613585.1 Candidatus Fimenecus sp.
AAGGATTTTTTCAGCAGATGACTCCTTATACCAGAAGCTATCAACACCTATACTTCTTGCTCTATCAAGAAAACTGCATTCAGGCTGGCTTGTTATTATGATAATTTTAATCTTTGGAAATGCTTTTTTGATTTTTTCTGCTGCCTCAAGTCCGTTTGCATCCATTGCAGTACAAACATCCATCAAAATAAGGTCTATAGGGTTTTTAAAACAATAGATTTCAGCCATTGCAGCACTTTCAATGGCATGTACAATGGAATATTTCTCACTCTCGTTTACAAATATTTCCAAAAGTTTTCTCGCCATTGGGTCATCTTCTACTATCAGAACGTTTATCATAATATATCACCACTCTTTTTAGGGATTTTAATTATAAGTCTGAATTCGGGTTCCCATGAAACAGACATAATTCCACCATTTTTTTCAATTCTTCTTCGCAAAGAACCTAAACCGCCACCTTCTGTAATGGGCGCATCTGGAATTTTTCCGTCATTGCTTATACAAGCAATATAATACTTCTTTGTTGAATCAATTTCAATAAAAAGTTTTTCAGCATCTGCATGACGAATTGCATTTGTCAAGGCTTCCGTTGCAGCAGCAACTATCATTTGCTTTATATCATTATCTTCGGGAAATTGACCATCAATAATCACTTCAACATGAGCTGATTTGGCAGCCTTTATAAGTTCACCAAGGTAATCGACATTATTCTGTGGCTCTGACTCCATACGGAGAGCTGAAATATTTCTGTTCCACAAATCGAGAACAGCTTTAAAATCACTTTCGTCACTATTTAAAGTACGGCGTGTTGTAAGTAACGCCTGACCGATTTCATTATGAATACGCACTTTTGTTTCAAGTCGTTCCTTTGAACGAGTATATTCGTCTACATTTTCACCATATTTACGAAGTCGATGACTCATCAATTCAAGTTCTTCGTTTTTGTGTTTCAAGGTGTTTGTTAACCTATAATAATTGGTCATATTGGTCGCGATAATCTGTGTTGTTACACCAAGGTCTTCCTTTGAAAAAGTCCACACACTACCATCGGGAAGTCTCAATTCCGGCTTATCACCTGTAACAAACCTTGAAATGTTATTATTAAGTTTTCCATTACACACCTTTTCCCAAAAGATATTGGCATTCTGCAAGTCGTCACCCAAAATAATATACGACAACTCATTCATTTGATAATTAACGAGCTGAACCATTCCGTTTGATTTTGCAAAACAAAGTCCTGTTGGAAGATTATCAAAACTTTCTTTAACGGATAAAGGAGAAATTGTGTTTTTTCTTATTTTATATTCATCAAGAAGAATACAGACAAGATAAATAATATTTACAACCCAGACAGGTATATAAAATGGAAAGAAATCAGTAAACACCGTACTTTCATACTCAACATCCACAAATATATTTGCATAATTTAAGCAAACGAAAATAATTAATGAAAAAAAGCTGAATGAAGAAAATGCAAAAAGCAATAATTTTCGCAACACCATCTTTTTCTTAAACATAACATTGATGAAAATGCAAGTATTGAATGTTGTTAAAAGCAGTAACAATAAAAGCACTGTCATTCTGACATAAATGTGTAAACTTGTAAAATCAAACATTACACAGCACCTCCTTTTTTCGAAAGAAGAAGGTCAATTGTAATATCAGTATCCTGAACATCATAGGATATTTTGCAATCTGTTATGAGAATAGCAGACAAGCTTTCTTCCTGAATTTCATTTTCGCATCCAATTTGCAAACGAAGTTTTATGTAATCGTCTTTGCATACAAGGTGAATAAGCATCGCTGTTATATCAGTAGTAAAATACTCAACTATTTCTTCAAAAAAGTCGTAAATCTTAACTGCATATTCAACTGAAATATTACCATCACACTTACTGTCAAGAGAGGTAAAAACTCCATTAAGAGCAATATTGTCAAGGGACTCTCGCAAACAGTATTCAAGTTCTTTTGATGAAATACGATTATATTCTTCGTTTAACAATAAAAGATTACTACGACGCTTTATGTATGCACAAATAATACATATATGGATTAAAGCAACTCTTGCTGTTTCAGGATTTTCCTCTGCTTGTTTAAGCAAAAAATCGGCTTTTGACAACTGTTCTGAAACCTCTTGTGCAATTCTGTCATAAAGTCTGTTTTTTTCTTCAAGACGAATTTTGTTTTCCTTAAGTTCAAGTTCTGCTTTAAGAAGAACATAGTCTTCATTAAGATGTTCCTGAATTTCGATAAGTTCATTCATAAGCCTTTTGATTTCTGTAATATCATCTTGCCAAAGAACATATCCTCCTGTAATCTCTTTGCCGTTAATACGGACATTACCTCGCTCAACAGCCTTTTCTATTGCATGTCGCATTACATCTTCCGGAAAATCGTCTGCAAATGAAGAAAGATAACACGCCTCATAGTTTTTATCTACAATCTGGGCAGCAACCGTTGATATTTCAAACAGTTCATTGTATCCCGTATTAGAACGGATAAGACCACTTTGAATTGCACTTTCCAATAACAATGCAATAATAAGGCAATCCATTGCAGCTAAATCAATTTCAAGTATGCCAAGGGAATATATAGCCCACAGCCCTGCTGCAAACACCATAATAATTGCAGGTAATCTCTGGAATGAACGACTACCGGGTACTCGGCTTTTAACAAGCAACATAACAGTAAAATAAAAGCCAAGAAAAACAAACCATGCTGCAACAATAATAAATCCCCATTTATATGTATATATGTCATTATAATATGTAATGCCCTGAGGGAAATCAAAAACCTTTCTGTGAAAGTCATTTGTAAAAATAAATGCTAACAGAATGAATGATGGTATCAACAATAGCTTAAATTTCTTTGGAATAACATAATCTTCAGGTTTTCCCACATATTGTACAATAAACACACCAAAAAGTGGGATAAGAATCATTGGGATATAATAAGCATACCAGAGATATCTTCCTAATGGGTCTAATATAGATAAAAATCGCCATTTGACAATACGCACTGTAAGCCAGAAAATCATTAAAATGCCAACCCAAACAAGGTATCTGCAAATCTGTTTATTAAGAATTCTGTTTTTTATAGAAATACACCATACAACAAGAACATCGACGCTAATAATCTGAAACAGCATACTTGTAATCTGTTTTGGATACAAGTCATCAATATTGTGGTGTATCTGATGGGCAATAAAACCGGCTGTAACAAGGCATAATGCAACTGCAATATAAAAATAACTTTTCTTTTGTGATGTCAGCATTGTTTTATCCCCCTTCCATCAGTTTCATATTTAATATACCATAAAACAATAAAAAAATCTACAAAATATAAACGGCTAACCGTTTTGGTCGATTAACCGTTTAATATTTTAATTTGGTTTAAAATTTCATACTTGTTCCGCCATGACTTCTGCCTGAAGAACTTGTGTGAGTAGAGCTTCGTGTTCTACTACCGCCACTGTCGGAATCATTATCCTTTGCTTTAGGCACTTTTTGAGTATGAGTATTCATAAAGTTATCATAG
>JAZLBG010000002.1:0-11415 GCA_045613585.1 Candidatus Fimenecus sp.
CTTTTCTTAATTCTTCCACAGTTTTACTCTCCCACGGCATTTCAAACACTCCTTTTCGTGCTTTTCTATGCCTTTTATTTTATCATAAAACTGTATACCATCATCTTACACTACCTGTTTACTATCATACTACACTGTACAGACCACAGCGTCCCGTTTTTTTAATCTTCATACATAGCCTGAAAGATAAATCGTGTAGTAAACATAACGCCTTTAATAAACGCGTGGCGTTCACTAATTCTGTTTAGTTCAGAAACCGCATTATCATACTCTTCAAGAAAAATGATTTGTTCATTTGAAAGTTTTGAGCGGAAATTATCTTCAATTTTTGAAAAATTCTTTATAAGAATATCTTCTTTTTTAGTGTTTTTAATTGGCACTTCAATTAAATAATAATTCCACAAATCCTCTAAATCTTGTCGCATAATAAAACCTCCTAGAATATTTCTTGTAACCAAAACGGGTACAAGATAATTATAGTAACCATTTTGGCTACTGTCAAGAGAAAAGTTTATTTGTATTGTAAAATTTTAGTAGGTGATATTATGAACTATACAAAGAGATTATATGATTTGAGAACGGACAATGACTTAACACAGGAAGATGTCGCTCGTATTCTTAATACAACAAAACAAAATTATGGTAGATATGAGAATGGCAAACGAAAGTTAAATATAGAAGATTTAATAACTTTAAGTAAATTCTATAAAGTGTCAACAGATTATATTTTGTGCTTAAAAGATGAACCATAAGTTGTAAGGAACGAATTTTTATCGTTCCTTTTTCTTTGTTAAATTTAAGTTTGTCGAATTGTTTTGCATTAATAATTTTTTATAAACCTGTTGACATTAACGCTTTAATGTGCTAAAATACCTTACAATCAGCAGACAGAGGTAATATTTATGAAAACTCTTAATTTCGCAGCTGAATACTTTTACTTTAGCTTTTACTTTACAAAGTCAAAGGCTTGTTTCACTGCGGAAAAATAAAGATTGCTGAAACTATAAGTAATTTTTATCTCACGGTGAAACACCCGTGAGATTTTTTTGTTAAAGGAGTAAGAAAAATGGTTGTAATTCTTAAAAATCAGGTTGACCCTAAAAAAGTTGAAAATTTAACTAACTGGTTACATGAGCAAAAGCTTGTTATTAATGAGGTTGTTGGTGAATATCAGACAATTCTTGGTCTTATTGGTGATACAAGTCGCGTTGATATAGACCTTATTCAAAGCCTTGACATTGTTGAAGATGTAAGACGAATTTCAGAGCCTTACAAATGTGCAAACAGAAAGTTCCACCCAGATGATACAGTTATTGATGTTGAAGGTTATAAAATTGGCGGTGGCAACTTCCAATTCTTTGCAGGTCCTTGCTCAATTGAATCAAGAGAACAGATTTTAAGCATTGCAAAAGATGTGAAAAATGCGGGTGCTAACTTCCTTCGTGGTGGTGCATTTAAGCCTCGTACATCACCATACGCTTTCCAAGGAATGCGCGGTGAAGGCCTTGAGTTAATGCTTGAAGCAAAGAAAGAAACAGGAATGCCAATTGTAACTGAAATTATGGACGCATCTCATATTCCACTTTTCGAAAATGTTGATGTTATTCAGGTTGGCGCTCGTAATATGCAAAACTTTGAACTTCTCAAGGAACTCGGACATCTTGATAAGCCAATTTTCTTAAAGCGTGGTCTTTCCAGTACATTCCAGGAATTGCTTATGAGTGCAGAATACATTATGGCAGGTGGCAACGAAAAGGTTATTCTTTGTGAGCGTGGTATTCGTACATTTGAAACTGCTACTCGAAACACTCTCGACCTTTCAGCAGTGCCAATGCTTAAAGAAAAATCACACTTACCTGTTGTTATTGACCCATCTCACGCATCAGGAATTGCAAGATTTGTAAAACCAATGTCATTGGCAGCGGCGGCTTGTGGTGCAGATGGTCTTATGATTGAAGTACATAATGACCCTTCAAAAGCACTTTGTGATGGCCCACAAGCACTTACACCTCCACAATTCACAGATGTTGTGAATTCAGTAAATAAAGTATTGGAAGCAGTGAAATAAAATGAAAGTCGGAATTATCGGTTTAGGTCTTATGGGTGGCTCACTTGCTAAAGCTATCAGTTTTGGTACAGAGCATACTGTATGGGGTACAAATAGAAGCCCCGAAGCAGTGCAAAAAGCACTTTTTGTTGGTGCAATTGAAAAAGAGTTAGAGAAAGATGATTTGAAAGAGTGCGATTTGGTTATCGTTTCTCTATACCCACAAGCATCTATTGATTATATTAAAGAAAATGCGACTAGTTTCAAAAAAGGTGCAATTGTTATGGACATAAGCGGTGTAAAACGCTATGTTTGTGACGCTCTTTATAAATGTGCAAAAGAAAACGATTTTGTGTTTATTGGTGCACATCCTATGGCTGGATTGCATTTGTCAGGATTTGAACACTCAACTGCAAAAATCTTCAATAATTCTTCAATGATTCTTACTCCATATGAAGATACAGCGTGGGGGCATATAAATACTATAAAAGAACTTTTCTTGAGTATTGGTTTTACAAACATACAAATGTCAACTCCTGACGAGCATGATAAAATTATTGCATTTACATCTCAACTTGCTCACATAGTATCAAATGCTTATGTGAAAAGTCCTAACGCGTTAATTCATAAAGGCTTTTCAGCGGGCAGTTATAAAGATTTAACAAGAGTTGCATATCTTAATGAAGATATGTGGTCAGAATTATTTTTAGAAAATCGCGATAATCTTATAAATGAAATTGACTCCATAGTGAAAAATTTGGTACAATATAAGGAGTCATTAGAAAATAATGACCGTGACAGGTTAGCATCACTCCTTCGTGATGGTAAAATATTAAAAGAAAAGATTGACGGGTGACGATTATGGAAACTGTTAAGGTGTCAGCTTCAAAAGAATATATTGTGCATATTGGTGCAGGATTTCTTGATACAATAGGTGAAAAAATCAAAGAAATCAAACGCCTTTGCCGAGTAGTGCTTGTGTCAGACGATACAGTTTTTGCTCTTTATGGCGAAAGAGTGAAAAAGAGTCTGACAGATAGCGGTTATTCTGTTTGCGAATTTGTATTTCCACATGGTGAAGATGCAAAATCTCTTGAAAATTTTGGAAAAATTCAAGAGTTCTGTGCAGAAAATAGTATTACAAGAACAGACCTTTTTGTAGCTCTTGGTGGTGGCGTAACAGGTGACCTTACAGGATTTGTGGCAAGCACCTATCTTCGTGGTGTGGATTTTGTGCAGATTCCTACAACAGTGCTTTCTATGGTTGACTCTTCAGTTGGTGGCAAAACTGCAATTAATCTTAATGCGGGCAAAAATCTTTGTGGTGCATTCTATCAACCAATTGCAGTTTATGCGGATTGTGATACACTTAAAACCTTGCCAGAGGAAACCTTTAACGAAGGTTGTGCTGAAATCATTAAATATGGTATGATTTTAGATGGCGAATTTCTTACATATTTAACTAACAACAGTATAAGAGAAAATATTGAATATGTAATCAAGCGTTGCGTTGAGATTAAGCGTGATGTTGTTGACCGTGATGAATTTGAAAAAGGTGAGAGAAAACTTCTCAATTTTGGTCATACTATTGGGCACGCTATTGAAAAATGTAGTAATCTTGAAATCTCTCATGGAAACGCAGTTGCAATTGGTATGGTTATTGCTACGAAAGGTGCTTATGAAATTGGTATGTCCGACGAAGATTATTCATACGCTCTTTTGCCAGTGCTTAAGGCTAATAATTTGCCAACAACTTGTGATTTTACAGCGGAAGAATTATATAAGGCATCACTTTCAGATAAAAAGAGAAGTCTTGACACAATGGCACTTATAGTGCCTGAAGAATACGGACTTTGCAAAATTATGAAACTTCCTGTTGAAGATTTATTGAATTTTATTGAAAAAGGTATGAATTAAATGGAAATGAGATGCACACCGTCTAAACTTGCGGGACAAATAAATGCAATTTCATCAAAATCAGATGCACATAGACTTCTTATTTGTGCCAGCCTTTCTGACAAACCTACAAAAATTAATTGTAACTGTTTGTCAAAAGATATTGTAGCAACTGCAGAATGTCTTAAAAGTATGGGTGCTGATATTATTGTGGGTAACGGTGCAATTACTGTTACCCCACAACCATTTAATAAAAAAGCCACGCTTAATTGTATTGAAAGTGGCTCAACTTTAAGATTTTTATTGCCAGTTGTGTCTGCATTAGGAATAGATGCAACATTTAATGGGCAAGGTAGATTGCCAGAAAGACCAATTTCACCGTTAAAAGAAGAAATGGAGAAAAAAGGTGTTACTTTCCATACGGGAAGTGAGTTTCCGTTGCATTTAACAGGTGATTTACAATCAGGTGAATATGAAATAGCAGGTAATATAAGCTCACAGTTTATTACGGGACTTCTTTTTGCTTTGCCAATTCTTGATGGCGATAGTAAAATCAAACTTATTCCACCAGTGGAATCTCGCTCATATCTTAATATTACAATTTCAGCACTTAAAAAGTTTGGAATTGAAATCATAGAAGAAGAAAATCTTTACATAATAAAAGGTAATCAAAAATATATTTCTCCAGGTGAAATTACAGTTGATGGTGACTGGTCAAACGGAGCATTTTTCCTATGTGCAGGTGCATTATCAAAAGAGGGCATTACTGTATCAGGACTTGATGTAAATTCACCACAAGGGGATAAAAAAATTCTTGAAATTTTACGCCGTATGGGTGCAGATGTAACTGTAAATGGCACAGAAATCACAGTTAAGAAAAATCGCCTTTTCGGTACAATAGTTGATGCAGGTGATATTCCTGATTTAGTGCCAATAATTTCTGTACTTGCAGCAAATTGCGAAAAAGGTGTAACTCATATTATAAATGCAGGCAGATTAAGAATAAAAGAAAGTGACCGTATTCAATCAGTATTTAATATGCTTAATACAGTTGGTGCGGCAGTCAGTGAAACTGATGATGGTCTGGTAATCTGGAGTGACAATGAGTTAATTGGTAGAGTTGTTGAAGGTTATAATGACCACAGAATTGTAATGTCGGCAGCAATTTTAAGTAGTGAATGTTCATTACCTGTTGATATTACAGATTATAAAGCAGTAGAAAAATCTTACCCACACTTCTTTAATGACTTTAATAGTTTAGGAGGGAAAGCAAATGTCATCAATGACGGGAAATAAAATTAAAATATCTGTTTTTGGTCAATCTCATTCCAAAGGTATTGGTGTGGTGATTGACGGACTCCCAGCGGGCAAACAAATAGATATGGAAAAAGTTATGGCATTTATGGAGCGTCGTGCACCAGGCAGAAACTCCCTTTCAACTCAGCGTAAAGAGGCAGATGCACCTGAAATTATTTCAGGACTTGTAAATAATGTCACTTGTGGTGCACCGCTTTGTGCAATAATCAAAAACACAAATCAGCATTCACAAGATTACAATAATATAATGGACACACCAAGACCATCTCACGCAGACTTTAGCGGTAACATCCGTTACAATGGGTTTAATGATGTTTCAGGTGGCGGACATTTTTCAGGCCGTCTTACAGCACCTCTTTGTTTTGCAGGAGCAGTTTGTATGCAATTTTTAGAAGATATGGGTATTGAAATTCAAGCTCATATTCAGAAAATTAAAGATATTTATGATGACAAAATTGATTTTGCAAATGTAGGCAAATGGAATACAGCATCAAAAGAATTCCCTGTAATCAACGATGAAAAAGGCAAACTTATGATTGCGGAAATTGAAAAAGCAAGAGAAACTGGTGATTCCGTTGGTGGTGTAATTGAATGTGCAATTACAGGCGTTAAAGCAGGCTTTGGCGACCCTATGTTTGATGGCGTTGAAAATAGCCTCTCTAAAAACATTTTTGGTATTCCTGCAGTAAAGGGTATTGAATTCGGAAATGGCTTTGATGCCACTGATTTATATGGTAGTGAAAACAATGATGATTTTTGCATAGTAGATGGTGAAATCAAAACTGCCACAAATAATGCAGGTGGAATTAATGGTGGAATTACAAATGGTATGCCAATAATTTTCCGTACTGCAATTAAACCTACGCCATCAATTTATAAAGAACAAAATAGTGTTAGCTTTGCAGAAAAAACTGAAAAGAAATTGCAGATAGAGGGTAGGCACGACCCTTGTATAGTACAAAGGGCTGTACCTGTAGTTGAAGCAGTTACGGCGTTTACTATTTTAGATATAATAGTGTAGGAAATATATACCAATGCACCGTAGGTGCAAATCATGTGATTTATCACAATTCATGATGAAATCAATTCATGCAAACTTGTTTGCAATTCATTATCAAAATGATTTCTCGCTATGCTCCATGAATTGACGCTGTCATGATTTCTCACTTCGTTCCATGAATTGAATTCTTCGAATTCATTTTATTGAAAACCATTATAATGAATGACGATAAATAGGTGATATTATGGAAGACCTTTCAATCATAAGAGAAAAAATAAATAATATAGATAATCAGATAATCGGACTATGGAAAGAGCGTATGGAAACTACTCTTTCAGTTGCACAGTATAAAAAAGAGAATAATCTTCCTGTGCTTGACAGTAAGCGTGAACGTGAACTTCTTGACCGTATCAGCAAAATGGCAGGTGAGGAGTTAGAGGTTTACTCGCGTGTGCTTTATGAAACAATAATGACAGTTTCACGTTCATATCAACATAGTTATCTTAACAACGACAGTACACTTACTGAAAAAATCAGGTCGGCTGTTGAAAATACACCTAAAATGTTCCCACAGAAAGCAATAGTGGCTTGTCAGGGTGTTGAGGGTGCATATTCAGGACTTGCTTGTGAAAAACTTTTCAAATACCCAACTGTTTCATATTTCAAAACTTGGTATGACGTTGTAAATGCCGTTGAAAAAGGGCTTTGCAAATATGGTGTTCTTCCTATTGAAAACAGCACCGCAGGTAGTGTTAATGGTGTTTATGATTTGATGGCAGAACATAATTTCTACGTTGTTAAAAGTTTCCGTCTTAAAATCAATCATTGTCTTTTAGGTAACAAAGGTGCAACTCTTGATGATATCAAGGAGATTTATTCTCACGAACAAGCAATTAATCAATGTAGTGAGTTTTTACGTGAACATAGCAATATTAAAGTAACCATTTGTGAAAATACTGCGGTTGCGGCAAAAATGGTTATGGAAAGTGGTCGCACAGATGTTGCTGCAATTTCGTCAGAAAATTGTCGCGATTTATATGGTATGACTCTTATTTCAGATGATGTACAGAATAAAGATAATAACTACACTCGTTTTATTTGTATTTCAAAGGATTTAGAAATTTATCCCGGTGCTGATAAAACAAGCTTTGTGCTTACTTTACCTCATCACCCAGGTTCGCTTTATCATACTCTTGCAAGATTTTACGCTCTTGGTATAAATGTGAACAAAATTGAAAGCAGGCCTATACAAAATAAAGATTTTGAATTTATGTTCTATTTTGACATGTCAGTTTCAGTTTATGACAATGCATTTTATGAAATTCTTGAGCAGTTAAAGAATGAGTGCGAATACTTCCACTATTTAGGTAGTTATCAGGAGGTTATTTGATGTACGGACTTTTAGGTGAGCATTTACCTCATAGCTTTTCACCGCAAATACATAATGCATTAGGTAATAAGGATTATAGCCTTTTTGAAATCACACCTGAAAATCTTGATACCTTTATGAAAAATCATAATTTCAAAGGCATCAATGTTACAATACCATATAAAAAAGCGGTTATTCCTTATCTTGATGTGATTTCTCCTGAAGCACAGAAAATTGGTGCAGTTAATACTATTAAAGTAAAAGATGGCAAACTTTATGGTGATAATACTGATTATTTTGGTTTCAAGTATATGGTTGAAAAGTCAGAAATCAGCGTTAAAGATAAAAAAGCACTTGTATTAGGTAGTGGCGGTGCATCTCTTACAGTACAAGCGGTGCTTCGCGATATGGGGGCTAGTGAGGTTGTAGTTGTTTCCCGTAATGGTGACAACAACTATGTTAATATGTATATAAAACATACTGATGCCCATATTATTGTGAACACAACGCCTGTTGGTATGTACCCTGACAATCTTAATACTCTTGTTGACCTTGATAGATTTTCTAATCTTTCAGGTGTGCTTGATGTGGTTTACAATCCACTTAAAACAAGACTGATTTTAGATGCGGAGCAGAGAAACATTCCATCTTCTGCGGGTCTTTCAATGCTTGTTGCTCAAGCGAAAAAAGCACACGAAATCTTTTTCGATACAATAGTAGATAACGAAGTTTGCGAAAAGATTGAACGCTCACTTGTTTTACAGATGTGCAACATTGTACTTATTGGAATGGCGGGTTGTGGTAAATCTACAATAGGCAGATATCTTGCTGAAAAACTCCACAAGCAACTTGTTGATACTGACGAAATGATTGTGAATACAGAAAACAAACCAATCCCTGAAATTTTTGCAGAAAAAGGTGAAGATTATTTCCGTTGGTGCGAAAATGTGGCAGTAAATATTGCGGGTAAAGAAAAAAGTCAGATAATCGCAACGGGTGGCGGAGTAATAACACGCCATGAAAATTATAATTCATTAAAACAAAACGGAATTATAGTTTTTATTAATCGTGATGCGGATTTACTTCCCACAAATGGCAGACCACTTTCGCAAATGCATGGGGTAAAAGAACTTTATGAAAAGCGTATGCCGCTTTACCGCCAATTTGCCGATATTGAAGTGGATGGTAATGGTACAGTAGAAGAAGTAGCCAACAGAATTGTAAAGGAGATAGTGTCTTTATGAAAATTCTTGTAATCAACGGACCAAATATAAATATGTTAGGCATTCGTGAGCCGGGCATTTATGGTAGTGATAATTATAATAGCTTGCTTGAAAAAATTAAAACTTGGGCAAACGAGCTTGGTTGCGAAATAGAATGCTACCAGTCAAATCACGAGGGGGATTTAGTTGACAAAATCCAACAAGCCTATGGAGTGGTTGACGGAATTGTAATCAACCCTGCCGCATATACCCATACAAGTGTTGCGATTTTAGATGCTCTTAAATCTGTGGGGATTCCTGCAGTTGAAGTGCATATTTCAGATGTAACTAAGCGTGAAGATTTCAGACAAATCTCTTATGCAGGTATGGCTTGTGAAGAGCATATAATCGGTAAAGGTCTTGAGGGTTATCATTTGGCAATGCAATATCTTTGTGATAAATATAAATAAGCATATATAACTAGTGGTAGAAGTGAGCTTCTATCACTTTTTTATTATCTATTTTGCACAAAAAAAGACGCTAATCTTGTACCTTGTAAAAGGTATAAATTCCTTGACATACCAATATAAAACATTTATAATATACTCTGTAGAATTATTTCTGTAGATTTTTTAGTAAAAGGGGAAATATAGAAATGGCAAAGAAGTGTTTATCAGTACTTTTAGCGGTAATGATGATGTTTTCTATCGTTCCAGCAACAAGCATTCAAGCTGCGGCAGCAACTGATATTGATAATGCAGAAACATTATCAATGAATAGTTTTAATGACGCAGTAATTACTAATGGAGGAGAGTCAGCATACTATAAGTATGCTCCAAGTGTGGATGGTACATATGTTATCTACTCAACAGCTAATGCAGATACTGTTGTTAATATGTACACAATCACTGAGCAAGACGGAGAACGTGAAGTAAGACCAGTGATGTCTGACGATGATTCAGGCGATAATTTTAACTTCAGATTGCAATATGATATGAAATCTAATGAAACATATTACTTTGAAGTTAAATATAGTGATGGCACAACAGGTACAATTCCGTTTGCATTCGGTAAGACATATACTGTAACATATAAAGCAACTGGCGAAGGTGTTACAGGTGTGCCACAAGCACAGACTAAAGACTTTGGTAAGGATTTAGTGTTGACAAAGAGTGAACCATCTTGTGAGGGTTATGCTTTCTGTGGTTGGTCAACAAATTATGATGGTTCAACTGTTAATTATTTACCTGGAAGCTCTTATTCAAAAGATAGTAATATTAACCTTTATGCTGTTTGGGGCCCTGTAAATCCTGAGATTTACAGCGGTGTTGAATTAGATTTAAACGCATCAACTGAAGCTGTTATTAACACAGCAGGCACTTCAAAGTATTTCAAATACACAGCAACAGAAACAGGAATGTATGTAATTTATTCTCATTCAGCTGTTGATACTGAAGTTAAACTATATGATGAGTTGGGTGTTCCTCGTGTTTCTAATGATAATATGGAAGATCATAATGCATGGCCTGAAAAATGGCCATATGAATGGCCATATGATTTCCATTATTATGATGAATATGAAGAAATCCGCGACAAGAGATTTGAAAAAGACTTTAGATTACCATTCTATATGGAAGCTGGTAAAACTTATTATTTCGAAGTAAGTTTTAATAAAGAAAATGAAAAAACAAGAGTTGGTACAATTCCATTCACTTTTGGTGAATTATATATGGTTTCTTTTGATACAACAGGTGGCACAACAAAGCCATCTCCACAGTTTAAAGACTATGGTGCAACACTTGTTCTTCATGAAACAGTTCCAACTCGTGTAGGCTATGCATTTAAAGGTTGGGCAACAAGCGAAAATGGTCCAGTAGTTTATTTAGCAGGTGACGGATATTCAGCAAATGAATCTGCAACTCTTTATGCTGTTTGGGAACAGGGTTCTGATTTAGCGGTAAATAGTACAAACAATGCAGTAATCAATAACGCTGGTGAGTCAAAATATTTTACTTTCACAGCACCAAAAGATGGTAAATATGTAATTTACTCTACTGCTGATGAAGATACTTGTATTTCACTTTATGATTCTAAAGGTGAAGAAATCGCTAAGAGTGATGATTCAGGCGATGGCTTCAATATGAAATTGTATTGTGAAATGACCAAAAGAGAAAAATATTACTTTGAAATCAAGTATTACGACGAAACTGAAACAGGTACAATTCCATTCAATTTTGGTGAAGTATACACAGTTACATATAAAGTTGATGGCCTTACTGAAGTTCATGCAACACAAGAAAAAGAATATGGTGAAAATTTAACATTGGGTTGCGCAACACCAACAAAAGAAGGTTACACACTTAAAGGTTGGTCAACAAGTGCAACAAATTCAACAGTAGCATATGTAACAGGTGATACATATACAAACGAAGCAAATGTAACACTTTATGCAGTGTGGGAACTTAACACATATGACGTAACATATGATGCAAATGGTGGCGAAAACGCACCAGCAGGTCAAGTTAAGACACACGGCACAGACTTAACACTTACAACAGAAATCCCAACAAGAGAAGGTTACACA
>JAZLBG010000003.1:0-7843 GCA_045613585.1 Candidatus Fimenecus sp.
TTTTATATGCGTTTTCTCGGCTCCCCTTGTCAGGGGAGCTGTCGAGCGAATGCGAGACTGAGGGGTTTGTTTTGTTGGGAGTATAACCCCTCTGTCACTTCGTGACATCTCCCCTTTCAGGGGAGACAAGAATTTGAAAGAGCCCTACAAACTCAAATTTGTCAAATGAAAATCTGTAATTTTATATCGAAAACAGTTTGTTTGTTGTATATAATGGCAAATTTTGTAACAAAGTGCACAAATTGTTGTAATAAAATTTGTTATGGATTTGACTATTTTGTGCAATTTTTACTTGAAAATGCATTTTTGAAGTGATAAAATATATCTGTATGAGTATAATTATGACTTGTTGTAAATATATGTGAGGTGAAAAAAGTGACGGATTCTCAAAACAACAACTATGAGGCACAGGTTCCTGTTTATTTATTCCATCAAGGCAACAACGCCCGTGCTTATGAGTATATGGGTGCGCATCGTGTGGATGATGAAACAGTTGTTTTCAGAACTTGGGCACCGAATGCGGTTTCTGTCAGTGTAAATGGCGACTTCAATGGCTGGAATGACGATGCTGACAAGGCAACGCGTATAACTGCTGGCGGTATCTGGGAAGTTTATGTTAAAAACGTAAAACTTTATGATTCATATAAATTCTGTATTGTTACACAAGACGGACGAAAACTTATGAAAAGTGACCCTTACGGTTATCATATGGAAACTCGTCCAGATAATGCTACAAAATATTATGAGTTAGGAAGTTATAAATGGACTGACGCTAAATGGGAAAAAGCAAAACGCGAAAAAGCCCAGTATGACAGACCTGTGAATATATATGAAGTGCATTTTGGCTCTTGGAAGCAATATGAAGATGGCAATTTCTATTCATATCGCAAAATGGCAGAGGAGTTAATTCCTTATGTGAAAGAAATGGGCTACACTCACATTGAGTTTATGCCACTTACAGAATATCCTTTTGATGGCTCTTGGGGTTATCAGGTTACAGGCTATTTTGCAGCAACATCCCGTTACGGCACACCTGACGATTTAATGTATCTTATTGATATGTGTCACAAAAATGGTATTGGCGTAATTCTTGACTGGGTGCCTGCACATTTCCCTAAAGATGCAAATGGTCTTTATGAGTTTGACGGTACACCTTGTTATGAATATGCAGATGTGCGAAAAGGCGAGCATCTTGAATGGGGTACAAAGGTATTCGACTTCGGCAGAAATGAAGTGCAGTCTTTCTTGATTTCAAGTGCTATGTTCTGGCTTGATAAATACCATATTGATGGTCTTCGTGTTGACGCGGTGGCTTCAATGCTTTATCTCAATTATGGTCGTGATGATGGCCATTGGATTGCTAATAAAGACGGTGGCGTTGAAAATCTTGAAACTGTTGCATTCCTAAACAAACTCAGTATGAATGTATTCCGTGATTATCACGGCAGTCTTCTTATTGCAGAAGAAAGCACAGCGTGGCCAATGGTTACAAAGCCTGTATTTATGGGTGGACTTGGTTTTAACTACAAGTGGAATATGGGTTGGATGAACGATATTCTCCGATATTTCTCAACAGACCCACTTTACAGAAAAGGTAATCACGGTTGCATTACTTTCTCATTCTTCTACGCTTTTTCAGAGAACTTTATTTTGCCAATCTCACACGATGAGGTTGTGCATGGTAAATGTTCACTTATAAATAAAATGCCTGGCACATATGAAGAAAAGTTTGCAGGGGTCAGAGCCTTTATGGGTTATATGATGGCTCATCCTGGTAAAAAACTTATGTTTATGGGCAGTGAATTTGGTCAGTTTATCGAGTGGAATTACAAGCAAGGACTTGACTGGTTGCTTTTACAGTATGATGCACATCGTCAGTTGCAGACATACACAAAAGAGCTCAATCATTTCTATAAAGCAAACGCTCCGCTCTGGCAGGTTGACCACTCTTGGGAAGGTTTCTCTTGGATTTCAGCGGACGATAACGATAATTCAGTAATTTCATTCCGCAGAATTGACGAAAAGGGCAAAGAAATTATTGCAGTTTGCAACTTTACACCAGTTGCTCGTGATAACTATAAAATTGGTGTTCCGGCAAAGTCAAATTACAAGATTGTGTTTAATTCTGACGACGCAAAATTCGGTGGTACAGGAAAAGCACAACCTGAAAAAATAAAATGGCAAAAAGAAGAAATGCACGGATTTTCACAAAGTATTTCTCTCGATTTACCACCAATGTCAACAATCTATCTTCAAAAAACAAGATAATAATTAGGAGGAATAATATATGGCTAGAAAACAAGAATGTATTGCAATGCTTCTTGCAGGCGGTCAGGGAAGCCGTCTTGGAATTCTCACAAAGAACATTGCTAAACCTGCTGTACCTTATGGCGGTAAATACAGAATTATTGACTTCCCACTTTCAAACTGTGTAAACTCTGGTATTACTACTGTTGGTGTGCTTACACAGTATCAACCACTTGAACTTAATGACTACATAGGTAATGGTCAGGCATGGGACTTAGACCGTACTAATGGCGGTGTTCATATTCTTTCACCATATCAGCAGATTAAGGGTACAGAATGGTATAAGGGCACAGCAAATGCTATTTATCAGAATATTAATTTCATTGACCGTTATGACCCTGAATATGTTGTAATTCTTTCAGGTGACCATATTTATAAAATGGATTACAACAAAATGCTTGAATACCATAAAGAAAAGGGCGCAGCTTGTACTATTGCTATGCTTGAAGTTTCTTGGGAAGAAGCAAGCCGTTTTGGTCTTATGATTTTAAATGACGATAACTCAATCAGTGAATTTGAAGAAAAACCAAAAAATCCAAGAAGCAACAAGGCTTCAATGGGTGTTTATGTGTTTACATGGAGCAAACTTCGTCAATATCTTATTGATGATGAAAATGACCCAGACTCTTCTAACGATTTCGGTAAAAATGTTATTCCAAAAATGCACGCAGATGGTGAAAAGATGTTTGCATATCTCTTTGATGGCTACTGGAAAGACGTTGGTACAATCGATAGCCTTTGGGAAGCAAACCTTGA
Organism: Candidatus Fimenecus sp.; assembly: GCA_045613585.1. Lineage (GTDB taxonomy): Bacteria > Bacillota > Clostridia > Oscillospirales > Acutalibacteraceae > Fimenecus. Next base: position 3,064 of record JAZLBG010000003.1, read on the forward strand.
CCTTCTTAATCCAAAAGTTGACCTTGACTTGTCAGACACAAGCTGGAGAATTTATGCAAAAACTCCTGTTAGCCCTCCACATTACATTTCTGCAAATGCAAAAGTGCAACATTCAATGATTTCTGAAGGCTCTCGCGTTTATGGTGATGTTGATTACTCAATTCTTTTCAATGATGTTGTTATTGAAGAGGGTGCAGAGGTTAAATATTCAATTGTAATGCCTGGCACAGTTGTTAAAAAAGGCGCAGTTGTTCAGTATTCAATGGTTGCAGAAAATGCAGTTATTGAAGAAGGCGCAGTAGTTGGTGCAAGTCCTGAAGAAATGACTAATCGTGACGATTGGGGCGTTGCAGTTGTTGGTGCAGGCGTAACAGTGCAAGAAGGCGCATTCGTAGCACCAAAAACACAAGTTAGTGAAGACGTAGTAAAGGAGGAAAAATAAGATGACAGGTAAAAATGTTTTTGGACTTATCTTTTCAAACGCTTATGATGAAAGCGTTCATGAATTGACAGGTATTCGTACAATGGGCTCAGTGCCTTTTGCATCTCGTTACCGTCTTATTGACTTTACTCTTTCAAATATGGTTAACGCGGGTATTGAAAAGGTTGGTGTGCTTACAAAAAGCAACTATCAATCTCTTATGGACCATGTAGGTACAGGTAAGCCTTGGGATTTATCTCGTAAAAATGATGGTTTGTTTATTCTTCCTCCATTCTCAACAACTGAGGTTGGTGGCAATAACGATAAGCTTTCATCACTTAAAGGCGTGCTTGGATTTATTTCTCGTTCAAAAGAAGAATATGTACTTCTTTCTGACTGTAATACAGTTGTGAATCTTGATGTTGAAGATTTAGTTGATTATCACATTTATAATAATGCAGATATTACAATTGCTTATAAAACAGGCAAAAAGCCAAATCTTGTTGATGTAACTACACTTGGTATCGGCTTTTATGGCAGAGTAGAAAAAATTGAATTTAATGAAATTACTGACGAAGAAGTAAACTATTCACTTAATATTATAGTAATGAAAAAAGCTCTTCTTGAAAAGCTTATTAACGATGCAATCAGCAACAATTACAAGAGCTTTGGCCATGATATTATTAAGCGAAATGTTGATAATCTTAATGTTTATGGCTATGAGGTTAAAGGCTATGCAGCAACAATTGAGTCATTAGAAAGTTATTTCAAAGTAAATATGGAACTTCTTGATGTTGCAAAATGTGATGACCTTTTCAATACAGAAAGACCAATTTATACAAAAGTCCGTGATGATATGCCTGCAATTTATGGTGTCGGCGCAAGTGTTAAAAATTCACTTGTTGCAGACGGTTGTATTATTGAGGGTACGGTTGAAAATTCAATTCTTTTCCGTGGCGTACGCGTTGAAAAAGGTGCAGTAGTTAAGAATTCAATCATTATGCAAGATGGTATGATTTCAAAAAATACATCAGTAAACTATGTAATTGCAGATAAGAGTGTTATAATCACACCAAACAAAACTCTTTCAGGCGCAGAGAATTATCAGCTTTATATTGGTAAAGAGATAGTAATATAAAACAATGAATTCGCAAGAATTCAATTCATGGAGCAAAGCGAGAATTCATGGCGTAAGCCAATTCATGCGTAGCAAAGCATTATAAATGAATTGCAACTTCGTTGCATGAATTGATTTTATCATGAATTGTGATAAATCACATGAATTGCACCTAATGGTGCATTATGAAAGGAAAAATATATGAAAGTTTTATATGTTGCAAGTGAGGCGCTTCCATTTAAAGCAAGTGGCGGTTTAGGTGATGTTGCAGGTAGTCTTCCACAGGCTCTTCGCAAAAGACTTATTGGCGCACGCGTTGTTATGCCTCTTTATGATACAATCAGTCAGGAACTTAAAGACACAATGAAATTTGTAACAAGCATTTCTGTTCCTGTTGCATGGAGAAGACAGTATTGCGGTGTTTTTGAAGCAAAAGCAGGTGGCGTAATTTACTATCTTCTTGACAATCAGTATTATTTCAAGCGTGATGGTCTTTATGGCTATTATGATGATGCAGAGCGTTTTGCGTTCTTTTCTCGTGCAGTGCTTGAGATTATTCCTCATATTGATTTCAAACCTGACATTATTCATTGTAACGACTGGCAGTCAGCATTGACTCCTGTTTATTACAATACACTTTATGCAAACAGACCAGGTTTTGAAAATATCAAGACAATTTTTACCATCCATAATATTCAATATCAAGGCACTTATGGTATGGACCTTTTGGGTGATGTTGTTGGTCTTCCTGACAGTGCAGCATCTCTCGTTGAATATGATGGTGACTGTAACTTTATGAAGGGTGCTATTGAGTGTGCTGACAGAGTTACAACAGTTAGCCCATCTTACGCTAACGAAATTCTTGACCCGTGGTATTCACATGGTCTTGATATTATTCTTAATCAGCGTGCATGGAAACTCTCTGGCATTCTCAACGGTATTGACACAATTCTTTATAACCCTGAAACTGATAAAGATATTGAAGTTAACTACACTTCAGAGGATTTTGAAGAAAAGAAAGCAGTTAACAAAGAAAAGTTACAAGAGTATTTTGGTTTACCTGTACGCCCTGATGTACCAGTTATGGGTATGGTTACTCGTCTTGTAGGGCACAAAGGCCTTGACCTTGTTAAAGCAGTCCTTGACGAATTACTTGCCACAACTGATGTTCAGTTTGTTGTGTTAGGCTCTGGTGAATGGCAATATGAAAGCTTCTTTAAGGAAATGGCAGACAAGTATCCTGACAAAATGGGTCTTAAAATCGGCTTTATTCCATCACTTTCAAAGAAAATCTATGCAGGTTGTGACCTTTTCTTAATGCCTTCTAAGAGTGAGCCTTGTGGTCTTTCACAGATGATTTCACTTCGTTATGGTACAGTGCCAATTGTACGTGAAACAGGTGGTCTTCGTGATAGTATCAAAGACAGTGGCGACGGTGAGGGTAATGGCTTTACATTCTCAACATACAACGCTCACGATATGCTTTATACAATCAAGAGAGCAATTGAGGGCTATTCTAATAAAGACGGCTGGAATATTCTCGTTAAACGCGCTATGGAATGTGACAACAGCTGGGGCAAATCAGCAAATGAATATATAAGACTTTATAAAGAAGTTCTTAAAGGCTAGTTTGTTATGTAGGGCGGGGGTTTGTGCTCCCGCCATAAATATTAAAGAGGGTGTCAGAATTGAAAAAGATATTTAATGGCAAAGCAATTCTTTCTGTATTAATGGCGTTAGTTTTGTTTTCAAGCACTTTTGTTATGAGCTATGCAGCAAGTGATACAACTGTTGAGATTTCTGTAACAGGCACATTTGATTATGCAAAGGCTCAAGAAGTGCTTAAAATGGTAAACAAAGAAAGAAAAGCAGATGGCAAAAGCGCACTTAAATTAAGCACAGAGTTAACTAAAGTGGCAATGCAAAGAGCGGCAGAATGTGCGGTTAACTATTCACATACCCGACCAAATGGTGAAGATTGTTTTACAATATTGAATTTCCATGCTTTATCATTGGGTGAAAATATTGCAGCAGGTGATGTTGCTTATACTTCTGAAGATATTATGGATATATGGATGAATTCACAAGGACATCGCGCAAATATTTTAAAGAGTAGTTTTGATTCTATAGGTATTGGTGTATTTTACCAAGAAGATGCAATTTATTGGGTGCAAATGTTTAGTGGCGGTGCAACAACTACAACATTGACTAAAAATAAAGCCGAAAAAGGCACAGCGAAAATTGATATATTAAAAAGCAATTTAGAGTTGAGTTGTTATTTAAATAAAGACATAAGTGTTGGTGAAAATGGTCAGGTTAGTGTATATACAACAAATCAGGGATTCCGTTATTATGATACAAAAATTGACTCAACATGCTTTAACTTTAAATCAAGCAACACTTCTGTGGCAAAAATAGATTCTAAAGGTAATGTTACAGCTGTTTCTGCAGGTAAAACTACCATAACAGCAACAATGAAAGGTAATAGCTTAAGCGCAAAAACATCTGTTACAGTATCTAAAGGCTATGAACTTAAAAAAGTGTACGACGAATGGCGTTGCTACAAAAACAATGATTATATCCTATGGTATTGTGGTTTAGTTAAGCACACAAATGGCATTTGGTACTATGTGCAAGATGGTAGAGTCAACTTTTCAAAAACAGGTCTCGTAAAGCATACTGATGGCAAGTGGTATTATGTTAAAGACGGCAGATGGGACAAGACAAAAACAGGTTTAGTTAAGCACACAGATAAAAAGTGGTACTATGTAAAGAGTGGCGTAGTTGATTTTTCTAAAACAGGTTTAGTTGAGCACACTGATGGCAAATGGTACTATGTGGAAAAAGGTAAGGTTGCAAGTACAAAAACAGGATTATTTAAACATAGCAACGGCAAATGGTACTATGTGAAAAATGGTACTATCAACTGGAGTAAAACTGGCTTGGTAAAACATACCGATGGTAAGTGGTATTATGTAGAAAAAGGCAGAATCAATTTTTCAAAAACCGGCTATGTTAAACATACTGACGGAAAACGCTATTACGTAAAAAATGGTGTATATTCCGCTAAATAATTTAAAAAGGCGAGGTCACACGACTTCGCTTTTTGTTTGATGAATTTGAGTTTGTCGGGCTCTTTCAAATTCTTGTCTCCCCTGAAAGGGGAGATGTCACGAAGTGACAGAGGGGTTATACTCCCAACAAAACAAACCCCTCAGTCTCGCATTCGCTCGACAGCTCCC
>JAZLBG010000004.1:0-8364 GCA_045613585.1 Candidatus Fimenecus sp.
GTCATTTAACTTATTTTGAGAGATTGTAACGCTTGTTAAATCTGTCAACACGTCCGCCTGTATCAACAAGCTTCTGTTTACCTGTGAAGAATGGGTGGCAATTTGAGCAGATATCAACTTTCAAATCATCTTTAGTTGAGCAAGTTTCAAATGTTGCACCGCAAGCACACTTTACTGTTACTGTTTTATACTCTGGATGGAGTCCCTGTTTCATGACAATTGTCACCTCTTTCAGTACTTGTTTTCATTAGCCTAATAATTCTAGCACAAGAATATACAAAAATCAAGTATTTTTTTCAAGATTTACAGAAATTTCTTTTGAAAGGCTAAATGAATATAATGTTACTGTCACATTCTCCAAACCAAAACACTGTTCTGCTGCCGCTTTATATACGCGCATCTGTTCACGATAACGGTCACAAAGTTCTTCTGGAGTATCAACTTTATCTGTCTTATAATCAACAATCTCACCAGTTTTTCCGTTGATTATAAGAGCATCCATAATACCTTGAAGCACTACACTTTCGCAACTTGCACCATTTGGCAAATCTTTATGCACAAATGATAGCGGTGCGGTCATTGTAAACTGTTTTTCACGAATAAACTTTTCAGCCGACTTAATGCGAGCAAACAAATCACTTGCAACGAAGTTTTTAATTGAGGTAAAACTTATAGCTTCTGCTTCATTTTCAGTAAACACACCTTCGGCTTTAAGTCTTTCAATTTCATTTTCTATATTTTCTTCTACAAGATTAAAATTGCATTTTTCAAGGAATCTGTGTGCAAGAGTACCGCGCTGTGCAGGTGTAAGTTCATCTTTACCCATAAATGCAGGATTTTCGGTTGCAATATAAAGCACACCTGTATTTTCGTCAACACGGGATGCAGAATACTTTATAGGCATACTTGCAAAGTCAGCATAAGGATATTTGTAATCAACCTTTATATTGATAGTTTCAAGCATTGACTTATCAACAGGAGCTTTATCAATTTTCTCATTTTCAACTATTTCTGCAAATACAGGTGGTTGAACAATACAAAAATCAATTTTACTATCAGTTTCTCTTGCTTTGCAATTCATAATGCCTAACTCTTTACATAATTTGTATGCAGATGGGTGTTGAATTGCAGTGAGAATTGACCACTGGAAGAAATTGCTTGCGAGAGATAATGCTGTTGAATTATCTTCATCACCCGTATAAAATCTGTCGTAAATCTCTTTGATTTTACTTTCAGGTTTATAAAGATTACCTGTTATATATAACTTCTCTCTTGCTCTCGTCATTGCAACATAATAAATTCTTATTTCTTCACTTAATTCTTCAAGGTGATTTTTAAGTTTAACTGTTGCATAGGGTTGAGTTTTAAATTCAATGTTTCTTTTTTTATCATAGCAGATTGTACCTATTCCCATTGTTCTGTCAACAATGGTTTTGGCAACTCCCCTACCACCGAAATTCTCAGTACAGTCCATTACGAACACAACAGGATATTCAAGACCTTTACTTCCGTGAATTGTTGTAATTTTTACTGCATCGTCATTTTCACTTACAAGGTTAGATTCATCTAAGTCAAACTGATTTTTGCGAAGCTTATCAACATATCTTATAAAACCTGATAATCCATGACCGCCATTCGCCTCAAACTTTTCAGCGTAGTCAATTAAAAGTTGAAGATTAAGAACGTGTTTTTCACCATTTTCCATAGCACCAACAACACTGTCATAAGATGTTGTTTCAAAAACACGTCGTATAAGTTCACCTATACCAAGAGTTACAGACAACATACGAAGTTGATAAATTGTATCAAGAAAATATTTTACACTATTGTCAGTATCATAATTTTCTTTAAGCAATTCATAAATTGAAGCTTTTCGGTTTTGGCAGCGCATACGAGCAAGGTCATCTTCAGTAAAAGAAAACATGGGTGAAAGCATTACTGAAACAAGAGGTATATCTTGCACCGGATTATCAATAATATTAAGAAGTGAAATCATTGTAACGATTTCGGCATTATCAAAAAATCCCATTTTCTTTTCGTAATGAGCAGGTATGCCCATTTCTGCAAGTCCCCTTACAATTTCTTCTGCTTTACTACTGAGTTTTCGTGCCAAAATACAGATATCACTATATTTTATTGGTCTTTCTGCGCCTTTATTGCCAACTGTCATACCGCCTTCAACAAGGTCTTTAATAGTTTTGCCTACATAATCAATTTCAAAACTGAAGTTCGATTTTCTAGGATGCAATCCTTCAACAATATGCACATGAACATCTTTATTATCAGTTTCAGAAAATGATGCTCCTGAAACTAATCCGTCACCATTTTTATAATCAATATCACCCATCTTGCGAGTCATAAGGAAATTAAAAAAGAAGTTTACGCCTTCCACAATTCCCTGACGGCTACGGAAGTTTCTATCAAGAATAATTTTAGCTGGGTAATTGTCTGCATTTTCATCATAATCAGGGTATTTATCTTTATACCCCATAAAAATCTCAGGCATAGCGTGACGGAAACGATAAATACTTTGTTTAACGTCACCTACCATAAACAAATTAGATGCGTTTTTTGAGATTGCATTGAAAAGAGTATCTTGTGCTTCATTGGTATCTTGAAATTCGTCAATTAAAATTTCATCATATTTTTCTGACATTTCTATTGCAAGTGGAGTTTTGCTATATGTACCATCAGAAGTTTCAACAACAAGCAATTTAAGTGCCATATGAAGAATATCAGCATAATCATAGGCATTTTTTTCTTTTTTGATTTCTTCAAGCCTTTTAGAAAATGTTAATACACAGTTTTTGAACGCTATCATTATTGGACGAAGATATTCAATATCATTTCTAAAGTCTTCAGAGTAACAAGTCATTATTGAAGCAATACTTGCAAAATCTTTAGTTAATGCTTTTGTTCTTCCTGAAATCTCATAATATAAATCATCTTTTTCAGCAGTTTTAAAAGTACCAAAACCATTTATTTTTAAGTTATCAACAACATTCTTGATATCATCCCATTTCCCACCATTGTTGATTAAATCAAGTGCATACTTCATATCAGTAACTGCACTAATTATGCTGTTTCTTGCAGTTACGCCAACTTTATTATCGTCACCGGCATCAATAAGAATTTTATCGCATTTAATTAATGCATACTGAAGAATTTCTTTCACTCTGTCAAGACTATATTTTCCCCAAATTGTCTGTTCAACAGGTACATCTTCAAAATAATATGCAAAATGGTCTTCAATCCATCTTTCGGGATTTGCAGATGATACAGAAAATTTATAAATCTTAAAAATTGAATTAATAAGATTCATATCGTTTCTGCCGTTTGAAAAAAGCTCAAGGAGCGCATTTGATTCAGGAGTATTCTCACTATAAACATCTTCCAAAATTTCATTTACAATATCATTCTCAAGCAAATTAAGTTCATTTTGGTCAAGCATTGTAAAATCAGGCGAAACATCTAAAAGCTGACAATTATCTTTTACGACTTTATTACAAAAACTATCAATAGTACAAATATTTGCACTTGGCAAAAACATTTTTTGCCTTTTAAGAAATGTGTCAGTTGGATTTTCTCTAATTAAGTCGTCAAGTGACCTTGATATTCGCTCAAGCATTTCACCCGCTGCCGCTTTTGTAAATGTTACAACAAGAATATTCTCAACATTTGTAGGCTTATTTCTATCAATAATACGCTGAATAACACGTTCAACAAGTACAGCAGTTTTACCTGAACCTGCAGCAGCAGATACAAGCACACTACCATTTCTTGAATTTATTGCTTTACGTTGGGCATCAGTCCACTCTCTGCTCATCTTCGTCACCTCCCAACATTGAAACTGCCTGTTTAAAATCTAAAGAGTCAAATTCTCTTACAGGGTCTGTATCATTTCTTCTACAAACATCACTATATTTACAATATTTGCAACCATCTTCAGTAGGTAATGCACGAATTACACCACTCTGCAAATCATTTGCCATTTCTTTTATAAGTTCATTTACTTTGTTTTTAAGTCTTTCAATGGATTTAAGAGAAATAACATTACCTGAAACTGAGCCATCATCATTAATTACAGCTGGAATATAAACGCCCTCTGCGTTCTTTTCCATAGCAGTAATTACATCAATATTATTAAGCACCATACCACTCATACGAAACTTATCTTTAAGACTTTTATTGATAACCGCTTCATCAGAATGTCTGTTAAGACCTTTTGTCGTTTCTGTTGCTCTTGAGGTTTTTGCCTGAAAATAGAAAATACCTGCAGGAGTAACATTTTTATATAACTCTTCACCATTTTGCCAGATAGCAAAAAGGTATATAAGCATTTGCATATTAAGACCTGCAAACACCTCACCCAAATCAAAGGTTTTGCCACCTGTTTTATAATCGACAATTCGCACAAAAGTATTATCAGGTGTGCTGTAAGTATCAACACGGTCAACTTTACCTATGATTTTAACAGTTCCACCATTATCTAAATTAATGAGATATGGCAGAATATCGCCGTCATTATTTATGCTTAATTCAAAGTTTACAGGAACAAACTCGCAATTTGAAAACTCGTCAACAAGTTGCATTACAAGTTTTAATGAACGCTCTTTAAGGAGCATCATTGTTCTTGAAAATGATTTTGGTTGATTTTCATAACCACTTAGTTTTTCATAGACGTAATTATCAATAATTTTATTGACTTTTTCTCTTATTTCCTCTGTTGTAAATTTAATAAACTTTTCTTTTGGATTTTCTTTAAGAAATATTTCAAGAACTTCGTGAATAAGTGTACCCGTTTGTGCGGGGTCCATTTGCGCTTCACGACGAGGTTGAGCTTTTATTCCATATTCACAGAAATAACTAAATGGGCATTGATAGAACTTTTCTGTTTTTGATGCAGAAATGTACATACTCTTGCCAAAAAGTTCTGTTGCAAGTTCGCTATCTTTAATCTCAAACTCTTTTTTGCTCATCTTTTGGAGCATATTAATCTCTTCTTGTGAACCATCATTTGCAAAATACTCATATAAAGTTTCGCCTAATGTTGAGTTTTTATTTGACTCACTAGCAAACGCTGAAAAAGCAGTTTTGCGACTTTCAATAAGGCGTAATGCATCTGGTATTATGACATTCACCTTATCTTCATAAAGTCTGTTTATTTCAAAGACTAGTTCTGAAGGTGATAAAGCTTCAGCTGTGCTGTCAACACTACTATATGATATATATAATTTTTCAGTTGCGAGAGTCATAGCACGGTACGCAATAAATTTTTCAAGCACACTGTTATAAGCAATATTCGAAATGATATCTATACCATTTGATTGAAGTTCGCAACGCTCAGTATCATTAAGAATTACACCACTAGATGAAGTTACAGGGAACACACCTGCATTAGCACCAACAATGAAAACTGTTTTTGGTGCTGTAGATTTAATTCTATCTGCACTACCTATAATTACTTCATCAACACCATTTGGAATTTGACCAATATCTTTTGTTGACACTATAATTTCAAACAATTCACGATAACGTTTAAGAGTTATTGCACTCTCACCTGTTGCTGAGCAAAGATTATCAAGAATTTCAGTAAGAATTCGCCAGATTTTACCCTGTTCAAGTGCTAAATCATCTTCACCATTGTTAAGAAGTTGTGTTGTAAAATTTTTAAGATTATTATCAACGCCTGTATTTCTTAAAAACGCAAACAATTCACGAGAAATAGTTTCGCCATTTGTTTCTGTTATTTTATTTTTAAGCGCAATAACAGGACCTACAATTCTTGCTCGCAAGTCATTTATAATTTTAAGTTTTTCTTCTGAATACTCGTTAAACTCAACGCCAAAACCTTCAGGATTGCCTATCCATTCATTTTTCCACTCAGATTGTTTTATTCTCCACATAAGAACATATTCTTCAATAAGTGAAATCTCTTCAATAGTAAATCCGTAAAGACCTGTCTTGAGAAACCTTAAAACATACTCAGAGTTAAAGCCTTCAGTTAAAATGTCAAACAAGGACAACATAAACGCCATTAAAGGTTGTGCTAAAATAGGTTGACGATTATCTGGAAAACAATCGATACCATATTTTCTAAATGACGACATCAGTTGCTTTTTGTACGTATCTTGAGTACGCTCAATAACCGCAATATCACGATATCTGTAATTTTCTTCACGAACAAGTCGCTTGATTTCAGCTGCAACAAAATCACACTCGTCGTTTTTATTGCGACAAGGCACTAGTGAAATAGCATCACAATCAGTTTCGTATTTACTGTCAGTAACATCAAAAATATTTTCTTCAAGAAAATTAAGAGCATCTGATTTGTATGCTTTATCAGCATACAAAATCTTTTCAGGGGCAATTTTTACATTGACACGATTTGCAGCTGCACGAAGCTTTCTTATTTCGCACATTGCATTGTAAAAGAGTTCATATTCACCATTATTACGAGTGGTATCACAACAAAATGTAATATACACATCATCAGCACTTGCAATAATACGTTCTAACACTTTATGCTCTTGTGCGGAAAACCATGTGAACGCATCAACAAATACAGTTTTCCCCTTAAAATATGACACTTCGTAAAGCAAATCAGCAAACATATCAAGATTAAGTGAGTCGTCGTGAAATTTCTTACTCATAAGACTATCATAACATTGGAATATAAGTGACAACTCATCAAGTTTTTTTGCGAATGTAGGTTTTTTAACCTTTTCAGCAGTTTCAGCTATTTGGTTAACAGTGATACAACAAGTTTTAAGTTCATTATTAAAACTTAAAAGTTCATTGATAAGCAAAGGATTTTTTTGATAATTTTTATAGTAGACAAGTTTATCTTGCAAGGACTCAATTGCCATACTCATAAGCACTGCTCTTGTAGCATCATCAGCAGATTTTTTGGTGATTTTTCCGCAATCACGCAAAAGCCTTTCAGCAATACGCGAAAAGCTTAACAACTCAATATTATTAATTTTTTCATTACCTAAAAGTGCAAGCATTCCCCTTTCAGTTTCAAAAGAAAACTGGTCGGGTACAATTATTATGACTTTTCCACTTTCATTTTTTGCAATTTCTGTTGCAAGATTTCGTATGTAACGGGTTTTACCGCTACCTGTACGTCCTGTTATAATATTGAGCATATTTTTTGCTCCTTTATTTTAATTTATAGAGTTTTGCACCATGAGTATTCACTTTACAAGTGAACTTGTTTTTTACAGTTTCAATATCTGTTTTTGCCCATAAGTCACGAATTGTATACTCTCCTTTTAAGTTGAGTTTTTCTAAATCTACTATGATATCTGCATTTTCACTTGATACGTTAAATACTGCGATAAGCGGATTATTGTCCGATGATGTAGCTGTCCAGATAACTGTTTTTTCATCACGATATACTTGTTTTCCGTTAGATGAGTTTTGGTTGACATCAAGAACTTCTTCATTTGTCATAAGAGAAAGAGTCCATTCGTCATTATTTCTCATTTCACCACCGAACATTAAAGGTGAACGGAAGATTGACCAGAGTGTCATTAATGTAATTTGCTCATCTTTTGTGAACTGTGTATATCTGTCCTGTGGACCATGACAAGTACCATTTCGAGAAATATTACCAAGTGGCAACATATCACAGTCAGGCCAACAACCTTCACTCACATAAGGTGCCCATTTTTCGCACTTGTCAAACATTTCATAAAGCTTGTCCCACCAGTCCCAAAAGTCACCTGTAAGACGCCACATATTAGCGTATTCACAAAGATGGTCAGCAACTGATAATTCAGCAGGTCCAGGTGAAAGACTGAGCACTATATCTCTGCCTGTTTTATCAATTGCCTTTCTAATCATTTCAACTTCTTCACGTGCTGAATATGGGTTATCCCATTTTCTGAATTCTGTAACACAGATATCATCTACTTTAACAAAGTCAATGCCCCATTCTGCGTACATCTGGAAAATTGAATCATAATAGGCCTGTGCACCCTCGCATGTGTACATTCCGTACATGTCAGTATTCCATGGACAAACAGAGAAATGGTGAGCAACCTGACGCGCTGTTTTATCCGTACCAATAATTGGTGTATTCTGGTGTACAGCTTGACGAGGTATACCACGCATAATGTGTATACCAAATTTAAGTCCCATCTCGTGAATTTTGTCAGCAATTGCCTTGAAACCAACACCTTTTGCAGATGATGGGAACCGATTTTCGGCAGGAATAAGACGAGAATATTCATCCATACAAAGTTCAGTAAAATTATTATAGTCGTTGTTTCTTGCTTTTGGCTCATACCATTGAATGTCGCAAACTACATACTGCCAACCATAATCCTTAAGATATTTTGCCATATATTCTGCATT
>JAZLBG010000005.1:0-8081 GCA_045613585.1 Candidatus Fimenecus sp.
TTACTATCATACTACACTGTACATCTCCGTGCCTGCCCGTAGATTATTAAAGTTTTGCGGTCGGGCACAGAGTCCCGACCCTACAAGGTGTGTTTGTTAAAATAAATCAATTAAAGAACTCGACAAACTCCAATTTGTCAATCTAAACAAAATAAAAACAAAAAATAATGACGGAGAGGTTTTACTCTTTCCGTCATTAGTGTCTTTATTCCCAAATATCAACTGCGCCTCTGCCTTCGGTTACTTTTGCAACATAAGCGGCAACCTTTTTGTGTTCAGGATGAACCTTGTATTTTTCAAGTTCTTCCTCGTTTTCAGTTTCAACAACCAAAAGTGCATCGAAGTTTCTCTCACATTCTACCTGATTTTTAAGAAATGTGAGTTTTTTTATGTGTGAAATCTTTTCAGGGAGTGCTTCGAGACCATTTTTTACGATTTCAATATTCTCGTCTTTAGTCTTTCCTTCTGCATCTTTAAATTTCCACATTACAATATGTTTAAGCATAATAATCACCCTATATTAAATAATGTTTTTGCGTTTTTATCCGTCAAATCAAGAATTTCCTGTGCTGTAACTCCACGCAATTCTGCAATTTTTTCAGCGGTGTATGGAATGTGTAATGAATCACATCTTTTTCCTCTGAATGGCACCGGAGTCATATATGGTGCATCAGTTTCAATGAGTAATCTGTCACTTGGTACATATTTTGCAACCTCACAGGGCTTAACTGCATTTTTGAAGGTTACAGCACCACCAAGACCGATGTACATACCCAATTTGACAATTTCCTTTGCCATTTCAACACTACCTGAAAAACAATGAAGCACACCTTTTGGCTTATACTTTTTAAGTATATTGAGTGTGTCCTCGTGGGATTCTCTATCGTGAAAAATGATTGGTAAATCCAATTCATTAGCAATTTGAATTTGCTTTTCAAGGAGAATTAACTGGTTTTCTCGGCTATCTTTTTCATAGTGATAATCAAGTCCGATTTCACCGATTGCAACGCATTTCGGGTCCTCTGCAAGTTCTTTTATTCTTTCCAAATCGTTGTCAGTGTATTCACCATTTTCAAGCGGATGAAAACCAACTGCGGAATACACAAAATCGTATTTGTGAGAGAGCTCTACTGCAAATTCACTTGTGGGTACATCTACACCGCAACAAACTACACCCGAAATTCCTTTTTCTTTAAAAGAAACGAGCAGTTCGTTTCTATCAAGTTCAAACTGCTCGTCGTCATAATGTGCGTGTGAATCAAAAATGTTATGATACATTATCTTATTCTCGCTCCGTTTGGCATATCTTTATCAACAAAAATAACTTTTGCATCTTCTTCAGTAACGTCAGCAGCAAGAATCATACCGCAACTTTCAACACCACAAAGTACTGCAGGTTTAAGGTTTGCAACAACAATAACCTTTTTGCCGATAAGATCTTCAGGCTTGTACCATTTTGCAATACCACTTGCAACGATTCTGTCTGTGCCTGTGCCATCATCAAGAGTGAGTTTCAAAAGTTTCTTTGCCTTTTTGATTGGTTCACAATCCTTAACCTCTGCAACACGGAGTTCAACCTTCATAAAGTCGTTGAATTCGATAGGAGCAAGTCCTTCAATTTTTGGTGCAGGAGCATTTGCTTTCATTTCTGCTTCCTTTTTTGCCTGAAGTTCAGCAATAAGCTTTTCACCATCAATTCTTGAGAAGAGAGGAGTAGCAACGCCAACCTTAACACCTGCTTCAATTCCGCCCCATTCCTGAATGCTTTCATAAGTAGCGACAGGAACATTCAACTGCTCTGCAATTTTAACTGCAGTTTCAGGCATAACAGGTGAGATAAGTCCTGAAAGAATACGAATACCCTCAAGAAGATTGTAAAGAACAGTGCCGAGTTTTTCTTTTGATGCTTCATCCTTAGCAAGTGACCAAGGCATTGTCTCATCAATATATTTGTTGCAACGACGTGCAAAGTTGATAACGCATTCAACTGCATCACTCATCTTGTATTCTGAAATGTACTTGTCAAAGCCTGCAAGTGCTTTCTTTGCACATTCTTTCAAGTCTTCGTCAAATTCTGTTGGGCAATTTGGAGCCTGCACAATGCCATCAAAATACTTGTTCTGCATAGCAATTGTACGATTTACAAGGTTACCAAGTGTGTTTGCAAGGTCTGTGTTGAATCTGTCAATCATTGCTTCATAAGTAATTGAGCCGTCGTGTGCGTGTGGCATCTCTGAAAGGAGATAGTAACGAACAGCATCAACACCGAAAATTTCTGTAAGGTCATCAGCGTAAATAACATTACCACGGGATTTACTCATCTTGTCCTCACCAAAGAGAAGCCATGGGTGACCGTAAACCTGTTTTGGAAGTGGCTCACCAAGTGCCATAAGCATAATTGGCCAGTAAATTGTGTGGAATCTTACAATATCCTTACCAATAATATGAACATCAGCAGGCCAGTATTTCTTGTAATTGTCACCACTGCCATCTGGATTATAACCGAGAGCAGTAATATAGTTTGAAAGAGCATCAATCCAAACATAGATAACGTGTCTGTCATCAAATGTTACTGGAATACCCCATTTGAAAGATGTACGAGAAACACACAAATCCTGAAGTCCTGGTTTGATGAAATTGTTAAGCATTTCTTTTTTACGAGCTTCAGGGTAAATGAAGTTTTCGTTATTCTCAATGAATTCTTCAAGCTGTTTCTGATATTTTGAAAGACGAAGGAAATATGCTTCTTCTTTTGCTTTCTTAACTTCTCTGCCACAGTCAGGACATTTACCGTCAACTAACTGGCTTTCAGTCCAGAAAGATTCACAAGGAGTACAGTAAAGGCCTTCATATTCACTCTTGTAAATATCACCTTGGTCATAGAGCTTTTTAAAAATACCCTGAACTGCTTTTTCGTGATAGTCATCGGTTGTACGTACAAAATGGTCGTAAGTTGTATTTAAAAGGTCACAAATACCCTTGATTTCTCCTGCAACCTTATCAACGTATTCTTTTGGGCTAACGCCTGCTTCTTTAGCGTATTCCTCAATTTTCTGTCCGTGCTCATCAGTACCTGTTAAAAAGAAAACATCAAAGCCCTGCATTCGTTTGTACCTCGCAATAGCATCGGTTAAAACGATTTCATAACTGTTACCGATGTGTGGTTTGCGTGATGTGTACGCAATGGCTGTTGTGATGTAAAACTTTGGCTTTTCACACATAGAAAACGCCCCTTTCTTAAAATTTCTCGACAAAACAAAATTTTGTCACATATATTATAGTATTATACTATTCCTTGCCAATATTTGCAAGGTTTATTATGATTTTTAATGTAAAGTAAAAAAACATCCACTTGCCCCAAAAAGTTTTTGTTTACTATTATTTTGTTATGTGCTATAATTAATACAATTATTATGGTGGTGATAAAATGAAAAGATTTGGAGAAATATACGTTGAGATTTCAAATATCTGCAACCTAAAATGCTCATTTTGTCCAGGCACAACAAGAGAACTTAAAAGAATGAGTAAAGAAGAATTTAGAATAGTACTTAGTAAAATTAAACCATATACTGATTTCATTTCTTTTCATCTTCTTGGCGAGCCACTCTGTCACCCTGACTTTGAAGCATTTTTGAAAATCGCCGAAGAAATGAGATTTATGGTTAAGATTGTAACAAACGGCACTTTGATAAGCAAACACAAAGACGCTTTGTTAAATTCAAAATCACACTATAGAACCTATATTTCATTACATTCTTTTGAAGCAAATAACAATAATATTTCATTTGAAAAATATCTTAACGATTGTTTCGAGTATGCAAAAGCTGCTGAAAATAAGAAAGTCGTTGTTCTTAGACTCTGGAACAACGGTGGTAAAGATAGTTTGAATAATGAAATTTTATCAAAGCTTGAAAAATACTTTCCAAAACCTTGGTTTGATATATGCAACAAGAGTTGTTCGAATAATGAAATTTCAGCAAAACTTGAAAAATATATTCCAAAATCTTTTGTCGAAGAAAGCAATGGCATGAAAATAGGTAACAACATATTCGTTGAATATGGCGACAAATTCGATTGGCCCACACTCGAAAGCAATGATATCAATGAAAAGGTTTACTGCCCTGGCCTTCGTACTGCGATAGGAGTTTTAGCTGATGGTACAGTTGTTCCTTGTTGCCTTGATAACGACGGCACAATAAATCTTGGAAATATCTTTGAAACCGATTTAGAAAAAATTATAAATTCAGAAAGAGCACAAAATATATATAATGGATTTTCAAACAGAAACGCTTGTGAAGAGCTTTGCAAAAGATGTAGCTTTGTGAGAAAGTTTTAATATTGAATAAAAAAGCCCATCCGATTGGATGGGTTTTCTTTTATGCTTACAACTCATTTTTGTCAAAAATTAAGTTGCTTGATAAATTTGAGTTTGTCGGGATGATTTAATGAATAATGAATGATGAATAATGAATAATTTCGGGTCTGCGACGCTAATTATATCTATAATTGCAACGCAGTTCCGAAATTTTGCGCTTTGCATTTTGTTAGACAAACTCAAATTTGTCATAATAATTACATTGCAATGGATATAAAATTACAATCGTTGAAAATTAATCCGTTTGACCGAAGGGCAACAATCAAGGCGAAGCATTGTATATCATCAAGCCGACAGTTTTTTATGCACACCTACGGTGTGATGATATACAACGATAGCGATGCTATCGTTGATGATATGCCATTGCTTTCGCAATGGATAAAAAAATTAAGGACTTCTTTCGAAGTCCTTAATTTTTTGGCAGTACGTCTCACTTTGGAACCATATAGTTAAATTGGATTTTGCAAGTATTTTTGTACTTGCAGAAATACACCATAGTTTATTTAAAATACAGATAATAATCACCGTTTGCTTTTTTATCAACATCTTCTTCAGTTGTAAAAGCAATACTTGCCGAACGATGAGTCAATGCATGAATAATTTTGCTTTGTTGTTCGGGAGTACCATTGGCAAAAGAAATCTTTGATGGAAGACTAACAACTTTTTCACAAAATGCTTCTCTGGGATATCCTAATTCAACTAAATTGTTAATTGTTGCTTCTTCAAGTTTTTTACATAGACCGTTTTCCTTTGCACTTTCAAGTTCTAAATCCGTTTTAAAAAGATACCATACCACAAGATTTTCAGGTCCTATGTCAACAGCACCATAGAAAAAATGATTTGATATTTGAGGATCGCTATTTGAAAATTGAAACACTGTTTTCTCAACAGCCTTCTTGATTATCCTATTGCGGCGAAAATTCTTAAACATAACCATACCTCATTAAAGTCAAGTTTATTTAGATGATTATAGCAAAAAAATAATAAAAAATCAATGCGAAGCATTGTATATCATCAAAACGAAGTTTTGTATATCATCATTGCGAAAGCTTTTTGATACACGCTAAAGCGTGATGATATACAGTCCTGACGGACTGATGAGATACAACGATAGCGATGCTATCGTTGATGATATGCCATTGCTTTCGCAATGGATAAAAAACAAAGGACTTCTTACGAAGTCCTTTATTTTTTGGCCTTACTACCCAAATCTGAACCATGGTTCGCAAGTGAAATTTTTCTTATAAAATTACTTTTTAAAGAGAATTATATCACTATTAAATGCTTACGATTTCTCACTAAAACCAACAGTTAAAGCCTAAAAATTGTAACAGTTTTATTGTGCGATATCTTCCCAATTGACAATGGTATAGTCAAAAGTGAATTTATCTTTATTGTCTATATAATATAATCTTACACATTCACATATACGTTCACAATATGCTCTAACATTAATTTTATAAAATTTTTCACCCGTCACATTATCAATGCCACAAACATCAACATATTTCACATTAAAAAGTGTAGTATTATTGTCAAGTTCTTGAATATCTGGTAATGGACTTTTTTCTTGAAACATTAATTCAAATTTGTCAATTCCACATCTTGAATCAACATTTGGATTACCTTCGTGCAAAAAACAACAACGAAGATTATATGCCACATTCTCATCTATATTAGGTAAACCATCTGCATCAAAAATACTATCGCCTATATATCTTTTATACCATTTCTTATAGCGAACATTATTATAGGGTTCATCCGGAAACTCAGCTTTAGCACAAGAATCTGGCAAAACAAGAGATAATGCTAATGCTGAAAAATATAAATTATGATCCAACGCTGAGTGAATTTCATTAATAATCCGATTTATCATAACAGTTCCTCATTTTTGTTACAACTAGTTATTTGTCAAAAACTTTGAAATAGCATAGTAGTCATTATAATCGAACTGAATTTCGCAAAAATCATTATTACTATCTAAAATTTTTAACGATGTTACTCTATCATCAATTTGCTTTGTTGAAGAAACAATCGGGTCAGTTTCCTTTCTGCTACCAATAATAGCCCCTGCTTCACCAGCGATAATTCCGCCAACAAGCGCCCCTTTGATAGAAGACCCTCCACCGCCGCCTCCATGAATTTCTGTAGTATAATGTATATTTCCTTCTTGCGATAAACTAACAACATATTTTTTATTAATTGAAAACAACTTGTAACTTTCAGTGTTAATCATATAATCCTCATAATTAAACAATGGAAGTAAATATATGCATTTATCATCCGACCAAATCTCTACATTTTTAATTGAGTTCATTGATTGTGGGATAAGAGAATTACCACTCTTAATTCCTTTAACGGTTATATCCGCTGAATTGTCCGGTAATATGTCCTTATAATATAATTCCCTTGCAATTTTAGCATTGTGTTCTATAATGCTTGATACCTTATCTATCAAACACGGAAGATTCTCAGCTCCAACATCACCAGACACAAACTCTGTATATGCAGGATTTAACGCCCAACAAGAAATCCCCTTTACATAAGGACTTCTCTCAAATTTGACCAAACTATCATAAGCAAAAACTTTAAGAGTAGATAAAACATTTACATAATTAAACACTTTCTGTTCATCATCACAGAACGCAAAATAACCAGCTTGTGTTAGAAAATAAAGAGAAATATTATGTTCTTTCTTTAGTGAATCTATTTGTTCAGAAGCTGTCTTTTTTCCTTTTTTCTCAAAAACAAACCCACATAATGCTAAAAAAGCGATTATAAGCAAAATAACAATAATCACCATATTTCAACACCTCAATACCATCATTAAAATTTCACTTGTATAATTAATTGTAGCACATTAAAATCAAAATTTCAATTGGGGATATAAAAATCAATCAATAAGGAGGCTGCATATTATTTATTCCGTTATCTTGCAAAGAACACTTAATTAAAGACAATTCCTCGGTTCAAATCCGAGTGATCTTAAAATAGCCGATTTTGATTCATTGGTAACACAACCCAAAAAATCGCTCTAAAAAGCTAAAAACCCTTGATAAATCAAGGGTTTTCGACTTTGGTTCACTTTTGGGTGAACATCATGGCCTTACTACCCAGATCTGAACCATGGTTCAACAAATTGGAATTGTTAAATATTATATAGATTCAAATGTTTCCTTCATTTTTTCTCGGTCGTAATCCAAAAAATATTGTTCTAATTTCAAATAAAACTCTTTATATTTATCAACGCTGAAAAATACTATGTCACAACCTCTATCATCATAAACTGAAAAAATGCATTCATTTTCAATCGAAACAAAGCTCACCAATGGATTAATCTGACATTCTATTTGACTTTTTAATATACTCTCTAAGGTTGAAAAATCAATATTATAAGATATATGTCTGTTGATAGCAGTTAAATCCTCATCAAACTCAGCGGAGTCACATAATAAGTTTTTGTCAAGTTCAACTATCTTGTCATCATTCAATATAAAATCAGCATTATCAAAAACATATCCGTCATTATAATAATATAGATGATAAAATGCTGCATCAATTTTTTTATTCTCAAACAAAATATTGGCAATTTGTATAGCTCTGCAAACGGCATTTTTCATATACTCTTTACCATCACCAATTCCTAGTTCACATCTCAAAGATAATTTATTATTGTAAAACCAAGGCTGATCGTAAAGGAATGAAC
>JAZLBG010000006.1:0-10660 GCA_045613585.1 Candidatus Fimenecus sp.
GTCAACGAAGTTGACTGAGGGGTAGTCAAAAACGCCTATTAAAGCCTATCTCTCCCTCCGTCAACGCTAACGCGTTGCCACCTCCCTCGTCAGAGGGAGGCAAAACAACACCATTCAATGAGCCCGACAAACTCCAATTTGCATATCAAAAATTTGTAAATCTTCTATCAACTTTAGCGCATTAAAGTATTGACATTGAAGACTTATAATTATATAATATTTTTTGTATATATTTTCTTAACAGGAGTGGGAAAAATGAGCATTACAAAATCAGTTTTTGGCGTTACTAAAGACGGCAAACAAGTTGACGCTTTTCTTATTGAAAACAACAATAATATGAAGATAAATCTTATTACATGGGGTGCTACTCTACAAAGCATTCTTGTAAAAGATAAAGACGAAAACGAGATTGATTTACTTCTTGGTTTCGACGATATGGAAGGATTTGAAAATCGTCACGATTATCAGGGCGTTATCGTTGGCCCTGTGGCAAACAGAATCTCAAAAGGTGGTCTAACAATTGACGGTGTAAAAGTTCCTGTTACAACAACTCATGGTGATGTGACATTACATAGTAATGGGGAATTTTCAACTGCAGTATGGGATGCAATTATTGTAGATAGTGACTCTGTTGAATTCTCATATTTCAGTGCAGATGGCACAGAGGGCTTCCCTGGCAACAAAAAAGTGACAGTTAAATACACTCTCACAGACAAAAACGAGATTATTATTGATTACACAGCAGTATCTGACAAGAAAACTGCATTTAACCTTACAAACCATGCTTACTTTAACCTTAAAGGTTATCAGAATGGTGATATTCTTGACCACACTCTTTACATAAATGCAGATGCATTTACTCCTATGGGTGAAGGTCTTGTGCCAACAGGTGAAATCCGTGACGTTACAGGTACTCCATTCGATTTCCGTGAGCCTAAAACAATCGGTAGAGATATCAAAATAGACTATGAACAGCTTGATGCAGGTAACGGTTACGACCACAACTTCTGCATTAACGATTATGATAAAAACCTTCGCCTTGCAGCAACTGTTACTGCTCCTAATGGTGTAAGACTTGATTGTCTTACAGATTTACCAGGTATGCAACTTTATGTTGGTAACTTCCTTGAAGGTAAAATCGGTAAGAATAATACTCCAATGGACTTCCGTTGTGGCTTCTGTCTTGAAACACAGTATTATCCAAACGCTACAAATACACCAAGCTTTTATAATTGTGTATTTGATAAGGATGAAACAGTAAAAACTACAACAATTTATAAGATTACAGTTTGATTTTATAAAATGAATTCGCAGAATTCAATTCATGGAGCAAAGCGAGAAATCATGGCATAAGCCATTTCATGCGTAGCAATTCATCAATTAAAAAATGAATTGCAACTGCGTTGCATGAATTGATTACATCATGAATTGTGATAAATCACATGAATTGCACCTAAGGTGCATTAAAATTGAGGTACAATATTATGGAAAACATTAAACGAATTTATTTATCAGCACTTGTTCATAACCGCACAGGTGTACTTCTTCGAATTGCAGGTCTTTTTGCTCGTCGTGGATACAACGTTGTGTCACTTACAGTTTCTGAAACTGAAAGTCCTGAATTTTCTCGTATGACAATCGTTTCTGACGTTGAAGAATACAAAGTTACAATGGTTATGCAACAGCTTTCTCGTCTTGAAGAGGTTATTAAGGTTATTAATCTTGACGAGGGTCAGGCAATTCAGTCTGAAATTCTTCTTATTAAGGTTCATGCTCTTAACAAGGATAGAAAAAAAGTTCTTAAAACTATTAACAGCTTTGGCGCTCGTGTTATGGACATTGGACACACAACAATTACCGCTGAGCTTACAGGTCTTTCAAGCCTTATTGATAAATTTATTGGCAAAATGGAAAAATATGGAATTTGCGAACTTTCTCGTTCAGGTGTTACTGCTCTTGAAAGTGGCGACAGAAATATAAAAGAGGTTGAATAATATGGGAATGACAATGACACAAAAAATCCTTGCAGCACATGCGGGATTAGATAGCGTTGAAGCAGGTCAACTTATCAATGTTCGTCTTGACCTTGTTATGGGTAATGACGTTACAAGCCCTGTTGCAATTAACGAAATGAAAGCAAAAGGCTTTACAGATGTATTTGACAGAGAGAAAATTGCTCTTGTTATGGACCATTTCACACCTAACAAGGATATTAAATCTGCTGAACACTGCAAACAGGTTCGTCAGTTTGCAAGAGAATACAAAATCAAGAATTTCTTTGATGTTGGACAGATGGGTATTGAACACGCTCTTCTTCCTGAAAAAGGAATTGTAATTTCAGGTGACACAGTTATCGGTGCTGACTCTCACACTTGTACTTATGGTGCTCTTGGTGCATTCTCAACAGGTGTTGGTTCAACTGATATGGCTGCCGGTATGATTTCAGGTATGGCTTGGTTTAAAGTTCCATCTGCAATCAAAGTTAATGTTACCGGTAAATTTAACAAGTGGGTCAGCGGTAAGGATTTAATTCTCCACCTTATCGGTAAAATCGGTGTTGACGGTGCACTTTATCGTTCACTTGAATTCACAGGTGATGGTATTGCTAATCTTTCAATGGACGACAGATTCTGTATTGCTAATATGGCTATTGAATGTGGCGCAAAGAATGGTATTTTCCCTGTTGACGAAAAAACTCTTGAATATATGAAGGGCAGAACAAATCGTCAGCCTGTAATCTTCGAAGCAGACGAAGATGCAGTTTATGATGAAGTTATCGACATCGACCTCGGTGCTCTTAAATCAACAGTTGCATTCCCTCACCTTCCTGAAAACGCACACATCGTTGGTGAATTTGACAAAATTTATGTTGACCAGTCAGTTATCGGTTCTTGTACAAATGGTAGAATTGAAGATATGCGTGCTGCTGCAGAAGTGCTTAAAGGCAAAAAGGTAAACGAAAATGTTCGTTGCATCGTTATTCCTGCAACTCAGAATGTTTATCTCCAGTGTGTAAGAGAGGGTCTTGCTGAAATCTTCGTAGAAGCAGGTGCAGTATTCTCAACTCCTACTTGTGGCCCTTGTCTTGGTGGTCATATGGGTATTCTTGCTGCAGAAGAAAAGGCAATCTCAACAACAAACCGTAACTTTGTAGGCAGAATGGGACACCCAACAAGTGAAGTTTACCTTGCAAGTCCTTATGTTGCTGCTGCAAGTGCTATTACAGGTTATATCTGCACACCAGAGGACTTAGGGTGAGCAAAACCCAGCCCAAATATGTCGTAAATGAAGAAATTTAGCGAATTTTCACTTTTTCACCCTTGACTTGCGTCGGCAAGCCTGCGTTCTCAAAAGCAAAAATTCATCTTAATTTCAAACATTTTCGATGTAAACAGTTTTTGATTATTAGATTCTATATATAACGGTGGGAATAGCCATCAAAAAACCATATTCGGTTGGGCTTTACTCACCCTCGGAGGTAATTATGAAAATTCAAGGTTTAGTACATAAATACGGTGACCACGTTGATACAGACGTTATTATTCCTGCAAGATATTTAAATACTGCTGACCATAAGGAATTGGCTTCACACTGTATGGAAGATATCGACAAGGAATTTGTAAACAAGGTAAAAGACGGTGACATTATGGTTGCAGGTGTCAACTTTGGTTGTGGCTCATCTCGTGAGCACGCTCCTATTGCTATCAAGGCTGCAGGCGTTTCATGTGTTATCGCAAAAACATTTGCAAGAATTTCCTACAGAAACTCTCTTAACATCGGCCTTCCTTTTCTTGAATGTCCTGAAGCTTGTGACGCTATTGATGCCGGTGACGAGGTTTCAGTTGACTTTGATACTGGTGTTATCACAAATGTTACAAAGGGCACAAGCTACAAGGCTCAGCCATTCCCTGAATTCATTCAGAATATTATTTCTAAGGGTGGATTGTTAGCGTCACTTAAGTGATGATAACAATGAATTCGTAAGAATTCAATTCATGGAGTGAAACGAGAAATCATGGCATCAGCCAATTCATGCGTAGCAAATCATCAAATTATAATGAAATGCAACTTCGTTGCATGAATTGATTTCATCATGAATTGTACTGCGTACATGAATTGCACCTATGGTGCATTAATAATGTAACACATTCTTCCCAATTCCATAATATGTAATGTAATTACAAAACGGAAGGGGGAAAAATAAATGTGTAACTTCTTCGGTAACAACACTTGGTTAATTATTATCATCATCTTAATTCTTCTCTCTGATAATAACAATGGTTGTGGCTGCGAAAGCAGAAATAATGGCTGTGGCTGTCAGCGCAAGGAATTTGATTGCTGCTGCTAAGTAAATGCAAAATGTAAAGTGCAAAATAAAAAGATGTAGGGGACGGTGCCCACACCGTCCCGAAAAATACTATAATACTAAATGCGGGTCGATGTGGGCATCGACCCCTACGATTTTATAACACTATGGAATTTTACGAAATTACACAAGAACCTGAAAAGGCACTGCTTATTTCCGTTGATACTGGTGATTTTGATGCAGATGCCTCAATAGAAGAGCTTACGCTCCTGACGGAAAGTGCAGGGGCTTCTGTTGTTGGCTCAATTATACAAAGAAAAAGCACCCCTGATGGTGCAACATATCTTGGCAAGGGCAGACTTTCGGAAGCTGAACTTTTTTGTCATAATCAAGAAGTTGATTTAATTGTTTGTGATGGTGAATTAACTCCATCTCAAATCCGCAACATTGAAAATATTACTAATGTTCGAGTTGTGGACAGAACACAACTTATTCTCGATATTTTTGCATTAAGAGCCAAAACCAGTGAGGGTAAATTACAAGTTGAACTTGCACAGTTAAAATATGCTATGCCACGCCTTACAGGTAAGGGTAAAGAACTTTCTCGTCTTGGTGGTGGTATTGGTACTCGTGGACCTGGTGAAACAAAGCTTGAAAGTGACCGTCGTCACATTATGAGGCGTATGCACGCGTTACAGGAACAACTTAACGAGGTTGAAAAGCGTCGCGGATTACTTCGCAAAAGGCGTGAAAAAGATGGTGTTATTACAGTTGCTCTTGTTGGCTATACAAATGCAGGCAAATCAACACTTATGAATGCACTTACTGATGCAGGCGTACTTGCTGAGGACAAGCTTTTTGCCACTCTTGACCCAACATCACGAAAATTGACACTTCCTAACGGACAAGATGTTATGCTCATTGACACAGTTGGTTTTGTAAGCCGTCTCCCCCACGATTTAGTTAAGGCGTTTAAATCTACACTTGAAGAAGCCAGCGAGGCAGATATAGTATTAAACGTATGTGACGCGTCAGATATTCATTGTAGTGAGCATATTGAGATTACTACTGACATTTTACGAGAGTTAGGGTGTAATGGTGATAACATTATTACTGTAATGAACAAGTGTGATAAGGCAGAAAATGTTTTTGACCTTATTTCTATGGGCAAAACTGTTATGATTAGTGCTCTTAAAGGTATTAATCTTGATTTACTATTAAAAGAGATTGAAAAAGCACTTGCCATGAAAAGTGTTGAGCTTACACTTCTTATTCCTTTCAATAAAGGCCGTGAGTTAAATCAAATCCGTAATAATGGTAAAATTCTGTCAGAAGAGTTTACCCCAGACGGTACTGTTATTAAGGTTATTTTACCTACCCAATGGGCAGATAGATATAAAGAATATGTTGTTTAAGTAGATAATTAAATATTTAAACAAAAAAGCAACGCCTATGAAGTTCATAGGCGTATTTTCATATCTTTTTAAGTTTAATAAAAATCAGGCGGTAATATCAACAAGAGCAACACTGCCATCTGGTGAAATTTGAACATTAGAATTTCCCACTGACTCATCAACAATCACACCTGATACACTGCCATTTACATTAGGAGCTAAAACTGATTCTGAACCACCGAATGATTCCATTCCACCGCTCATAAGAGACTCTAAATCAAGCATAGGAATATATTCTCTAATCTCGTCAAAAACAGATGGTTCACCGTTTGTTGCAGCTTCTAACTCTACAATAAGGCCATCATATATTTCAGCACCTAACACATCTTTTAATGCTACATATTTTTCAGCCTTAAAGTCTGCTAAAGCCTGTGCATAATCGCCATTAATAATCTGTGATATTAAATCATTATATTCAGGTTTTGAAATTTCGTCTATGATTGGTTCAAATTCTTCACCAATATTCTCAACCAAAACAGGTTTCATTGTTTTGATAATGCTTGAGTAGTTACCGCTAGTCACATCAGTTACCATTCCAACAAGTTCACCTATATCCTCAAATTGGGTGCCTAATGCGTCGTTAATAGAAGGCAAAGCAAAACTGCCCACGATATTTGCAATCAATGAAACTATTATAAAAACAACAGTAAGTTTTACTACAAGCCATGTCATAGTTGCACGAGCGTAGTTTTTAATACTCTTGTTTTTAGGTGCAAACATACAAACTGCACAAGCAATCCAACCAATAACAGGTATTTTGAAAAGCCACATCAACCAGAAGAAAGCGCTATAGCTAGCAGGCTTGGTAGCTTCATCTTGCACAACTGGTTTCTTTTCATTCTCTGTAACATTGTTAACTTCTTGAGCAACTTCTTCTGTTACCACTTGAGTGTTTTCTTGAGTTTCTTCTTGAATGTTTTCTTTTTCAATAATGTTGTTTTCCATTACAAATCCCCCTTTTGACTTACAATACCATATTTTTGAACAAAATGCAACACATTTAACAAATCTATATTTATTAATAAAAAAGGCGGAGAAATTTCTCCGCCCTAATTGATTTTTTCTTGCTAGATTTAATTATTTAATTTTTTTATTTCCCTTTTTCACTGCTTTATCTAAATTTTCATCGAAACTACCTTTTTCTTTTTTGAGTTTTACGTAATCTTCATACAATTCTGCATTATATGTTCCATCACCGTAATCCTTATCAGCAGTGGAAAGAAAATCAGGATATATGCTTTTTGAAGTCGGCAAAATTTGATTTTCGTAAGCATCAAGATATGTTTGATAAACTTCTGACTGCTTAAGATTGCTTTCATTTATACCTGTTTCAAGCTCAATTGTTCCATTTGTTCCTCCACCTGTCATAGTACCGTCAGCATGAGCTATACCTGTAAAAACATAATACTTACCCTTTTCAGGCATAATATCATTCTCATCCAACAAAATGCAACTACGACTTTGAACTATTCCACCAACTTTGTAAAATGAAAATTCTTTACCTACTTCAAGATTTCCCTTTATACTTGCAACGATTTTAACCTGACATTCTGTGAAAGGCATATCATAATAATCAACTATTTCAGGAAATTTGTGACTTGATTTTTCTGTATAATAATCATAAGTTTCTTGAACATAACCTACAAAAACATAATCTTTCGTACCAACAACTTCACGAGGGTCACTTAAATTGACATCTGTATCACCTGACGTCATATACTCTATTTCTGTAGGAATATAGTTTTTCCAAGCTACATATGCACCAATTGTAATTACTGTAAAAACAACACAAATTATAGTCACAATCTTTTTAATATGTTTTTTCATATAATGTTTCTCCTTTCAACATCATTTAAAAGTCAGCATAAGCTTGCTCAACCGACGCTCTGTCATCTAACTTAACTTTTTGTAAATATTTTACAAAATTATTTCTTAATCACTTTTACATACACATATGCTGGGATTGCAAGGAAGATAAGCCATGCTATTCCCCAAAGTCCAAACGCAACGCCTGATGCTATGTAAAGTGACACTGCCAAAAGTGTTGCTGCTAAAGCTGAAAAAAGAATTGACAAGCCTTTTCTATCTTCAAAACACATTGATAATGCAGAGAAAGTATAACTTAATACTAATGGGAATAAAATCCACATTAAAAGCCACCAGAAAGCACCTAATATAATGCCTCCACCAACATAAAGTGCAATTGCACCAAGGAATAAAAGTGGTGCTTTTTTTAGATTATTTTTACCTTTAATCTGTTTTTCACTTAACTGTTTTTCAGGTGCTTGAGGTTGTGGTTGTGACTCTGTTTTAGGCTCATTATTGCCTAAAAGTTGGTCAAGTGATATACCATAAACTTCTGCAAGAGCAATAAGATTATCAGTATCAGGTGACGCCTCTGCACGCTCCCATTTTGAGATTGACTGACGGCTTAAGCCTAATTTTTCTGCAAGTGCCTCTTGAGAGAGTTTATGCTCTTTTCGAAGTTCTACTAATCTGTCTGCTAGTTTAATATTCATCAGGAATTACCTCCCGTTAATCGGTCTTTATTTTCAATCCAGAATTTTTGATGTTCCTCAAAAGTCAACGAGTATTTTGCTTCATAAGGCTCTACTGTGCCAATAATGAAATACAAATAATCAGTATCAGCAGGATTTATTGCAGCTTTAATTGATGCCATACCCGGACTACAAATAGGACCCGCCATAAGCCCTTTGCAACGATAAGTATTATAATAGTATTTGAAATGGTCTATTTTTTCAGGATACATAAGTTCAATTACGCCTGTGCAGTATTTTACTGTAGGGTCACATTGAAACTGCATACCTGCATCAAGTCGGTTATGAAGTACAGAAGAAATCATTTCTCTTTGTTCAGGTAAAAACGCCTCTTTTTCAATAAGCGACGCCATTGTTAAAATTTCGTGAAGATTAAATCCGCTATTCTTCACATTCATCATAAATGCATCATTAAAAACTTGTTTTGAACCATTAAGGAGCATTTTTATGATATCTTGCACCGTTGCATTTTCAGGAATATCGTAAGTAAGTGGGAAGAAATAACCCTCAAGAGCAAAGCATACATTCTGTGCATTTTGCAAGTCTTTTAAGAATGGGTATGCAGATAAATCAAGCCAATTTTTATAATTCTGGCAAGCATCTATAAAATCTTTTGATGTGCAAAGACCTTTTTCTTCTAAAAGCCACGAAATACGGACAAGAGTATAGCCCTCAGGTATTGTAACCTTTACTGTTGGCACTTTAGTAGTTGTTTCTGTAGTTACTACTGTAGGATTTTCAACAATATTTTCTGTTGTAAATTCATTTCTGATTTCAGTAGTATTTTCAACTGTGGACTCTGTTGTGTTTTCAATATTTTCATCTGTATTACAAGCTGCAAAAGTAAATACAAATGCAAAAACAAGTAATAATGCAATAATTTTCTTAATCATAATAATCCTTTGTTTTTAATATAGTTATACTATATATAATATAACAAAATACTGAAAAAAACAAGACGGGAAGCATATTAATATACTCCCCGTCATTTTTAGTTATTGAAGAAATTAATATTTCTTTCTTGCCACATAAGATGTGTGAAGAATTTCGTGAGCCTTATGGCTACCTGGTTTGCCAAGGAACTCTGTGTAAAGAGTCTTGATTGCTTCGTTTTCATGTGACTTTCTTACTGCATTGTTTCTGTCAGCTGTGTAAAGTGCTTCTGCACGACGAGCCTTAAGGTCAACGAAGTTACGAACAACTGCGTGCTGGATTGGCTGACCACCACCGTTGATACAACCGCCTGGGCAACCCATAATCTCAATGAAGAGATATTCACTTGTGCCGTTCTTAATCTGGTCCATAAGAACTTTTGCATTCTTTGTACCACTAGCTACTGCAACCTTAATCTTCTTACCTGCAACATCATATTCAGCTTCTTTAACGCCGTCCATACCACGAACTGCTGTAAAGTCAACATCTGCGAGTGTTTCGCCTGTGAGTTTTTCAACTGCTGTACGAAGAGCAGCTTCCATAACGCCACCAGTTGCACCGAAGATTGTTGATGCACCTGTGCTTTCGCCAAATGGATTATCAAATTCTTCATCTGGAAGATGTTTGAAGTAGATGCCTGCGCCTTCAATCATTCTTGCAAGTTCTCTTGTTGTAAGAGCAATATCAACATCAGGAACACCTGCTGCATTCTGGTCATCACGCTTTGTTTCAAATTTCTTTGCTGTACAAGGCATAATACCAACAACAACCATATCTTTAGGGTCCATACCAAGCTTTTCAGCGTAGTATGTCTTCATAATAGCACCAAACATCTGCTGTGGTGATTTACAGCTTGAAAGGTGAGGAATCTGTTCTGGGTAGTAGTGCTCACAGTATTTAATCCAACCTGGTGAGCAAGATGTAATCATTGGAAGAGTGCCACCATTCTGAACTCTTTCAATAAGTTCGTTAGCTTCTTCCATAATTGTAAGGTCAGCTGCATAGTCTGTATCGAATACTTTATCGAAACCAAGACGACGAAGAGCTGCAACCATTTTACCTTCAACATTTGTACCAATGTGCATACCGAATGCTTCACCAAGTGTTGCACGGATTGAAGGAGCAGTCTGAACAATAACGAACTTAGATGGGTCATTAATTGCTGCAAGAACCTTATCTGTATCATCTTTTTCAACGATAGCACCTGTTGGGCAGTTAACGATCCACTGACCACAAGAGATACATGAAACGTCTGCAAGGTCTTTATCAAATGCTGAGCTTACGTGAGTATCAAAACCACGAGCGTTAGCACCGATAACTGAAATACCCTGCTGGTCACAAGCTGCGATACAACGACGGCAAAGGATACATTTATTGTTATCTCTTACCATATGTGCTGCTGAATCGTC
>JAZLBG010000007.1:0-6006 GCA_045613585.1 Candidatus Fimenecus sp.
CCTGTACCGGCAGCACATTTATCATTCATAGCGAAGTTTTTAACAGTACCATCTGTGTCAATTGAAATGCCTTTGACGTCCTGACCGCCAATATCAATAATTGCTTTTACTTCAGGGTTAGTTACGTGAACACCCATAGCGTGACAACTGATTTCAGAAATGTTTTCATCAGCAAAAGGAACTTTATTTCTACCATATCCTGTACCAATAAGATATGTAAGTTCTTTTGCAGAGCTTAATCCGTCAATTTGTGCAACTGCATCTTCAAGTGCTATTTCTGCACTTTGAACAGGGTTGATTTTACTTCTATTTGTAACGTTAGCAGCAATATTGCCGTTTTCATCAAGAATAACGCATTTTGTATATGTTGAGCCAACGTCGCATCCACCAAAATATTTCATAGTTTATTTCTCCTTTACCAAGCTAAATCATCTTCAAAATCAAGAAGAGAAGCATCAACGGGTTCTTCTTGTAAAACTGTCTGCATATATTTGTTTACCTGGTCACGCATTTCACGTCTTGAGATTGTGCGTGGGTCCATAAGGTCTTGCTTAACCCAGATAAAGTTGATATTTCTTTCTCTTGCCTGGTCATCAAATATGCCTAAAAGCCCGTCCATACCTTTGCAAGAAATCTGGTCATACATAATAACTGTGTCAGCATTATATTCATCAACAATTTTCCAAAGTTGGTCAACAACATGTTTGTAACCGCCTTTAGTGTGAGTTCTCATAATAGAACGCTGATAAGTTTTTGCAAGGTCTTGAAGTGCTAAATCTTTATCTTCTGTGTTGATTGGAAGATATGAAATCATTGTTTCCATATCCATAACAACATTGACGCCCCAACAGTTTTCAAGCCAGTTTGCAAAGTTTGTATAGTAGTTAGCAGGGCAACTCCAAACAACTGCTCTGTAACGCATTTCTTTTGAAACAGGAGTTTTCTTTTCATAAGCTTTTAACATAAGCTTATTTACTTTTTTGTCAACTTTAATAAAGTTTTTATTTGAGCCACCTGAAAGGTTGAAATAGAAAATTCTATAAAGCCAGAAACAAGAACCTGTCATTTGTGGGTAATCTGTTCTGTTAATATCCCATTTTTGAAGTTCATAATCAAGCTGAGTGTTATAATCTTTCATTCTTGCAAAGAAAGCATCCCAATCAAACTTTTCACCTGTCTGGTCTTCAATAAATTTGATTAAAGCCTTGATTTCGTCAACAGCGTATTCCTGAACATCTTCACCGTCATAGCGAAGAGGAATACCAAAGAAATGAGTAGGAAGATTAATTCTTCTGTCAAGGAATGAAGAGTTCATAATTGAACCATCGCAAGGCATGTTAGTACCAATCATGCAACAACCTATTTTGGGGTAATCATCTTCAATTGCAACACCTGCTTCAGCACTTGGTAATGGGCAGACATCGGCAGGAACACCAAAACTTTCAGTTACTTCAAGATATGGCGGTGTAATTTGCTGGTCAACCATTGAAGATAAGAAAATAGGTAATGTCTGTAACGGAATTGGAATAAGGTTAGGGAACCCTGTGAAAATCTCGTTAGGAACAATTTCATCCATTAATACAATCTT
Organism: Candidatus Fimenecus sp.; assembly: GCA_045613585.1. Classification (GTDB taxonomy): domain Bacteria; phylum Bacillota; class Clostridia; order Oscillospirales; family Acutalibacteraceae; genus Fimenecus. Next base: position 1,589 of record JAZLBG010000007.1, read on the forward strand.
TTTTGAAAGTTTGTTATTAGGATTAATTTTTTCATCAGCACGGAATGAAATGTTAATGAGTTTTGTTGTGTGCTTAACAATCATATTGTAATGGAGATGTGCCATACGAAGTTGTGGACCACGAAGTCCAGCACAGTGCCTGTCAATAAAAGATGGAGTAGAAAGATAAGAAGCCATCCAACGATAACGCCATAAGCCTTTTACGGTAGAAATAGGTGCTTTAAGTACCATTTTTATCATATCTTTCCAAGTGATAAGCCAACGATAATAGTCATACATTGTATCTTTAAATCCACGCCATTCGCGGTGTTTTAATATACCGGTATGTTCTTTGTAAAGTTTACCATAATTATCCATTCTTTTTCATCTCCTTTGCTTTTTGTATTTTTTTAATTTCAAGGCTTTCAACAAATGCCTGAACTCGAGTTCGAAGCTGACCTGATGCGGATGCAGTGTATTGACGGTCAACTGCAGCAGTAGGCACGTCGTAATCACCACTCATAACATAAGAGGCGAGAGCACGCTCATAACCCCAATATTCGCAGAACTTAAGTTGTTCGTACATAACGCCGTCTGCATTATATTCATCTACAAGATTTTTAACATAGTCGCGTCTTTCTTGTACTTTATCGTGACTCATATAGCGTGGGCACTGACTTGTTTTCATATAGTGAAGTGCAACCTGTGTGAGAATATCATCTTCGTCATTAAGTTTTATTTCTTCACGGCCAGGAAGTGAGCCAAAACAAAAACGGTCAGCAACAACTAATGCACCACTGTCTTCAATGAGTTTTGTGAAGTCAGGGTCGTCCATTTCAGAACCTACAACAACAATTTTTGCTCTGTAATTTTTCTTTGCGTCAGGTTCTCTTGTTTTAAGCTCTTCTGCAGTTTCGCGAAGTTTATCAAGAATTAAATATTTAGGACAACAATATGTAACAAGGCAAAGCACGTGAAATTCATAACCAGTGATTCTTGGATTTTCTTCTTTTCTGTATTCTCCAATTTCTGTAATTAAACGGCAAATCTCGTTATGCTCTTCAACTGCTTTTCTAATTGCTTTATCACTTGTATCAACGCCATAAACTTCACTGAGTTTATCGAGGACTTTAACTCTTAATTGATTTGAAAAGTGTTTAACAGTATGTTGCTCAATTTTAAAGGGTGAGTCTAGGAATGTTACAAAAAACTTATCGTTAGGAACTAAATTAAGTAATTCAAAGTGTTCATAACAACGATTCATTTCAGAACAAGTTTCTGCACCAATAAGCGCTGAAAGAAAGTTGTAACCACCCTCAATGCCACGCTCAAGTAATGCTTTTGAATAACCACATACAAATGAACTCATATAATATGTAGCAATATCCATTGAGCCTGTACGAGGTGCGCGAAGTCTTACTGAAAAACAATTATCTAAATTAAGCAAAACTTCAGGAATGTGATAACAAGTATACGCAAGTGCAAGTTTTCCATCATCAGTTGCTTGCTTAACAAGGTCGTTGTTTGCTTCTTGCAATAAATTTTCAAAATAAATTAAGTGTTTTAAGTCTTTCATTTATATAACCCCAACTTCATTAAGTGCTTTTTTTACACCTACAACTACATTTGATTCAGATGGAAGATTAAAAATGTTTTCTCCCTTAATATCAAATACAGATAAGTTTTTATCATCTTCAATGTAACTGAGTACCGGAATGCCGTTTGTATCAATGTAATCTTTTAATGACTTGTCCGCCATTCTGTTGATAATTACACCAATTTTTTCATACATAACAAGCTCATCAGCCACATTCTTAATTGTGTTAATAACCTGACAACCTTTTTTACTTGGGTCAGTAATGAGAAGTAGGTGAGTAACCTTTTCCATAACTCTACGGTTAATTTGCTCAATACCGGCTTCACCGTCAATTACAACATAGTCAAATTCATTTGAAAGAATTGAAATTACTTCTTTTAAATATGTGTTGATTTTGCAATAACATCCTGCGGTTTCAGGACGCCCCACTGCAATAAATGAATAACCATCAGTTTCTACAAGAGCATCAAAAATTCTGTATTTTGCTTCACCTAAAAGTTCAATAGCAGTTCTAGTATCACCATCGTCAACCGATGCGATAATTTCTTTTCTAATGTCGTCAATAGTCATTTTAACATCAATACCCAAAGCAGTTGAAAGGCCAACTGCTGGGTCAGCATCGATAGCTAAAATTTTCTTGTCAGGATACTTTTCTACAAGACATCTGACAATAGTTGCAGAAAGTGATGTCTTACCAACTCCACCTTTACCTGCAACTGCAAGAATAGTAGATTTTCTTTCCATAATATCACCTTATTTAATTGCTTTAGGCATATTCCATTTAAATGCCATAGCAAGAACTCTTAAAACAAATGTAACTGTTACACCGATAATCATAGCAAAACTGTCTTCAATGCCAAAATCTTTACCATATACAAATAATAAGTAATAAGTTAAAGCACCCGCAATAGCAGCTATTGCATAGATTCGTTTAACTAATACAAATGGTGTAGAATTTGTAAGAACATCACGAAGCATACCGCCACAGATAGAAGTGAGTACACCACAAGTAATGCTAATTAATGCATAGTCTGCATAACCTTGTTCAAATGCAACTTTAACACCCATAACAGCAAAAATTCCAAGACCTAATGCGTCGAAAATATCATTTATATGCTCAATTTTGGTCTCGTTCTGTAAATATGTATTACTGAATTTTCTTGCAAAAAGAAAAACAATAATTGAAACTATTGTTGATAGTAATAGATATTCTTTTGAGTCAAAAAAAGCGGGTGGTGAAAAACTAAAAATAACATCTCGTGTCAGACCACCACCAAGTGTTGTGATAATTGCAAGAAGCATAACACCGAAAAGGTCTGTTTTTCTTCTTATTGCAACCATTGCACCTGAAATTGAAAAGGCAACAATACCAATTGATTCAATAACAGTATAAAATAAATCCATTATAAAATCACCTGATTTTAGTTTAATTTATAATCGTTATAATTTTAACACGAATAAATAAAATAGTAAAGGCAAAAAACGAAAAATAAAGCCACAAATTGAAATAATTTGTAGCAATATATCCATTATTTGTGTAATGAAATTTTTTCGGTTAAATAGTATGATTATATTGTATTTTGTTACATAAAAATATCACATAAAAGCAACATTATTACACCAGATGCACCACCAATTGATGAAATTCCAAGAGTCCATGCATTTACAGGTATATGTATAGTGATATACTTACCTATAAGATTCACTGCAAACAAAGCACAAATCCCTTGTAAAGCAGTAAATAATAATGCTGAAAAAAATCTTTTTGATTTGAAATAAGTAATAAAAATAATAGAAATGTATATTGCAAGAAGAAAACCAAGAACAAATTTTGCAGTAATCATTTTTTTCCTCCTGAAAAAATATTGGACATATTATTTTTATTATTTTGATGCTTAAATTATGCCTTGCAACATACAATAAATTAGTAATATGAATGGAGTGAATAATATGACCGAAACAAAAACAACATACGAACAGTTTTGTACACATCAAGGCAAAAATATAGTTATGGAATTAACTATGTGTTCTGATGGTACACGAAGAACAAAATGTACTAATTTTAATTGTCCACACAATAATATAGATTGTAAAAATAAGTTGATAAAAAATAATTGAAATCATTATTGACCGATTGAGAAAAAAACAGTATAATATCATAAATATGAATTTAAACTTAATTTTTTATATAGCGGTGATTTTTAATGCAGAAAATTGTTGATTCGGTTTACGACATCATCGCATTCTCAAACGGTATCATTTTTACAAAAAAAAGAGTCCTTGAAAATGGCTCTGTCAAGGTTAATTTTTACGGATACGATATAAAAAGAATGCAAAAAACTCCGGTTACTAAAAGTGTTTATCTTTTGAATAAGTACGGTCCGGAATATAAAAAAATAGCAGAACAATTAGGTGACTATGTTTCTTGTGATGCTGATGTTTTTCCATCAAAGCAAGTTGTAGTAGTTTACCCAAGTGGTGAAACAGGATTGTTTTCAGTTGATGGTAATATGGTATGGTCAAGTGATTTGTCATATCAGGGGGCAGAAATTAACGGTGTTGTCTGTGATGGCAGACAAATCTGGAGTGTTGTGCCTGAAAATAATTGTGTAGTAAGTTACTCAATTTCACATAAAAAGTTCAGTATGCGAATTGGCTCAAAGGACTCAACATCGTTTAACAACCCCGTGTCAATCTCAAAATACGATAATGAACTTTTTATCTGCAACAAAGGGTCAAATAAAGTAAGAACAATAAATCTTAATGACTATTCAGTAAGCGATTTCAGAATTTTTGACGAGCCCGTATATAAATACTTGCGTTCTTGTGGTAAAGAAATTGT
>JAZLBG010000008.1:0-1112 GCA_045613585.1 Candidatus Fimenecus sp.
AGTGCTCCAGCTTTCATTGTTCTTGACATGCAAGATTTCATAGCACGACGGAAAGAAATACGGTTTTCTAATTGAAGTGCAATGTTTTCAGCTACTAATTGAGCATCTTTGTCTGGTCTTTTAATTTCTTTAATGTCTACAACTAATTTTTTATCTGTAAATTGTTGAAGTTCTTTTTTAACTTTTTCAATTTCAGCTCCACCTTTACCGATTACAACGCCTGGTTTAGCTGTGAAAATGATGATTTTTACTCTATCTGAAGCTCCTTCGATTTCAATTTTTGAAACTCCAGAGTTGTATAATTTTTTCTTAAGGAATGTTCTGATTTTGTGGTCTTCTACTAAGTAATCAGCGAATTTTTCTTCTGCATACCATTTAGAATCCCAATCTTTAATAACACCAACTCTTAAGCCATGAGGATTAACTTTTTGTCCCATTATCTTTCCTCCTATCTTTCATCAAGCACGATTGTAATGTGGCTCATTCTCTTTTCGATTCTATAAGCTCTACCTTGTGCTCTTGGTTGAATTCTCTTCATTGTTGGTCCTTTATTTGCATAACATTCTGCAATGTAAAGGTTTTCAACGTTCATACCGTCGTTGTTTTCAGCATTAGCAATTGCTGATTCTAATAATTTCTTTATTAAACTTGAAGCATATCTTGGATTGTATGTTAAAATACCAAGTGCTGTTTGTACATCCTTACCTCTAATGGCATCTAATACGAAGCATGCTTTTTGAACTGACACTCTAGCGTAAGATAACTTAGCTGATGGTCTAGTATCTTTGTTAGCATTTCTTTCTCTTTTGATTTGGGATCTATGTCCTTTAGCCATGGATGAATCCTCCTTTCAAACTACGCTCTATTTACGTTTAGATTTCTTTTCGTCTTTGCCATGTCCTCTGTATGTTCTTGTAGCAACAAACTCACCAAGTTTGTGTCCTACCATATCTTCTGTAACGTATACAGGCACATGTTTTCTTCCATCATGAACTGCGATTGTATGTCCAACCATCATTGGGAAAATTGTTGAACGACGTGACCAAGTTTTGATAACTGTTTTTTCACCGTTTTCATTCAACGCTCTTACTTTTTTAAGTAAGCTTTCATCC
>JAZLBG010000009.1:0-21039 GCA_045613585.1 Candidatus Fimenecus sp.
ATGAAAAGAAGATGTGGTGCACGAAGAATTGTAAAGTTCATAATTGTTGCAAAGAAAATTGAAACAACCTCTGAAAGGTTTGAACCGAGAAGGAACTGAATTGCCTTACGGATGTTATCGTAAATTCTTCTACCTTCACCAACTGCTGAAACGATTGTTGCAAAGTTGTCGTCAGCAAGAACCATATCAGCAACGTTCTTTGTAACGTCAGTACCAGTAATACCCATACCAACGCCAATATCTGCACTCTTGATAGATGGAGCGTCGTTAACACCGTCACCTGTCATAGCAGTAACATAACCCTTGTTTCTCCAAGCGTTAACAATTCTTGTTTTGTGTTCAGGTTGAACACGAGCATAAACGCAGATGTTTTCAACAATTTTTTCAAATTCTTCATCTGTATACTTATCAATGTCAGCACCCATCATAGCCTGACTATCATCTGTGAGAATACCAAGTTCACGAGCAATAGCTTTTGCTGTGTTAATATGGTCACCTGTAATCATAATAGGCTTAATGCCAGCACCACGACATTCAACAATAGCGTCTTTAACTTCAGGACGAACAGGGTCAATCATACCTGTAAGACCGATAAATGTCATATCAAATTCAAGAGCTTCTGATTCATAAGCTGTTGGCTCTGCATCATAAGTCTTATATGCAACTGCAAATACACGAAGAGCTTTGTTACCCATTCTTGTATTCTCTTCCATAATCTTTGCACGGATTTCATCATTCATTTCGAAGATTTCACCGTTAATGTCAGCGTGTGTGCATTTCTTAAGAATTTCGTCAGGAGCACCCTTTGTGAACTGAACAAAACCTGCACCCTGCTTGTGAACTGTTGACATCATCTTACGACCTGAATCAAATGGAACCTCACCAACACGAGGGTATTTTTCAACAAGATTTGCTTTTGGAAGATTAAGTGTAGCTGCATAGTTGATAAGAGCAACTTCGTCAGGCTCGCCTGTGCCTTTGCCATTTTCGTCAACTTCAGCATTAGTGCAAAGTGCCATTGCTGTTGCCAACTGTTCTTCGTTAGGAGCATAGTGGTCAACAACTGTCATAACATTCTGTGTAAGAGTACCTGTCTTGTCAGAGCAGATAATCTGAGTGCAACCAAGTGTTTCAACAGCTGTCATTTTACGGATAATCGCATTTTTCTTTGACATATTTGTAACGCCAATCGAAAGCACGATTGTCATAACTGCAACAAGACCTTCAGGGATTGCTGCAACTGCAAGTGCGATAGCTGCAATAAATGAATGAAGAGCAACATCAAAATATTCTGTGCTACCGCCAATAAGAATCTTTGAAATAATGTTATATGCAAAAATAATTATACAAACGCCAATAACGAGCTTTGTAAGTACTTTTGAAAGCTGTTCAAGTTTGATTTCAAGTGGAGTCTTGCCTTCTTCAGCAAGTGTAATAGCGTTGGCAATTTTACCCATTTCAGTATCCATACCAGTAGCAACTACAACTGCTTTACCACGACCATAAACAAGAGTTGAGCCCATATATGCCATATTTTTACGGTCACCAAGAGCTACTTCGTCACTGTCGTTTCTGCCCATAAGTGCATCAATAAGTTTTGTAACAGGAACAGACTCACCAGTAAGAGCTGCCTCTTCAATTTTCATACTTGCACACTCAAAAATACGACAGTCAGCAGGAATAGCGTCACCAGCATCAAGCAAAATAACGTCACCTACAACTAAATCTTCACTCTTAACGATTTCAACTTTACCGTCGCGAAGAACTTTAGTTGTTGCAGCAGACATTTTCTGCAACGCTTCAACTGCTTTTTCAGCCTTACTTTCTTGAATAACACCAAGAATTGCGTTAATAAGGACAACCACAAGAATAATGATTGAGTCAGTTGGCACATACATACCTGCACTAGGGTCGTGCTCAATAAACTCTGTTACAGCAGAAATGACAGCTGCAACAAGCAAAATGATAATCATTGGGTCCTTTAATTGGTCAATAAAGCGTGAGAACATTGAAACTTTTTTAGCTTCTGCCAACTTGTTTTTGCCGTTTGCTTGGAGTCTTTTTTCTGCTTCTGCAGATGAAAGACCTTCTACGGAACTGTTGACTGCCTCAAAAACTTCATCAACTGAATGGAGATAATGTTTCATAAAGACACCTCTTTTTTATTTTTACTTTCTAAAATATTTTTATACTTAATTTGCAAGGGAATATCGCATTAAAAAAGACCTTCGACAATAAAAAGCAAAGTCGAAGGTCTTGCAAACCTGAATAAATCAAGTATTGATAACCAGCCTATTGGCGTTATGTTGATTATCAAATATAGCTACTCCCCTTACGGTATAATAAATTTTACCATATTTACAAAAAACTGTCAACGGGGATTTGTTCGTGTTTTAATTGTTTTTTATATTAATCACTTTCTGTTATGGCATCAAAAACAAACTGTTGAACGCTTTGCCATTCGTCAATAACGCCCACTGTTTCGTGGCTAAACCGAATTACAGTGCCATCATTTGCAAGCAAAATCACATCACCATCAGCACAACTTGAAAAAACTATGCCTTGGGGAATATTTTCTTCTAATTCTTCTTTTTCACAGTTCTTTATAAACTCAACAGTAGCAGATAAGGATTCATTATACGACAAAAATTCATATTCATCAGATAAAGAGCCCCCATTAACTATATTATAGTATGGCAAAAGCTGAATATAAAGTGAATCCACAATACGCTCTGCCTGAATTTTGCTGATTTTTTTATTAAAATCTTCTTTTCTGTCACGCTTTGCTGTTCTTAAAACCTTTAATGCATCTTTTTCTGTGATTGCACGAATAGGTCGGGTTTTATTCTTCAATTTTTCATATTCTATAAACATTTGTTGAATATATGCATTGTTTGGTTTTCTTTTTTTCTTTGCATTGTCAATGACATAACCCTCAGGACAAGACTCTACAACTGGAACAGGTTGAAGATTTTTCCATAACAATACTTTTTCGTTTACAAGAATTTGCGCAGTATCTTTGTGAATTAAAATCTTATCACGACCGCAATATGTATCGGTTGAACTGCAATACAGATATGCAATACCGCCTTTTGGCAAATCCTCTTTAAAATAGCAATCAGGTATTGAAATATGGTCAAGTCTGGTGACTACATCTGCAATTTTTGGCAAAAAGCCGCCAAGTGCTTTGATTTTTGCTTTGTCAGTCTTTTCTAAATTTTTATCACAGCATACGCGAGGAATAAGTGTTTGAGGATATATATTAAAATACTGTTCTGCCTCATATTTACCCTTATCTTTTATCCAACAAAAATCTATACCATTTATATGATTTTTGATACAAGCGTTTCTGAATCTTTCAGGAACACAAATGTCATAATACTCTTTTGGTGCAGAAATCAACTCGTGAAAAGCCTTAATACTTATCATTGAAAGGTCTTTACCGTTCTCGTCAGGAACTTGAATCACATCAACAACGGTTGAATCTTTAAAATTTGTTGCGGTTAACTCATACCAATCACTTTCTCCAACATATATACGAGTGTACCAACCACGAGCACGCCAGCCATCTTCTTTGCAGAATTTCTTGATTTCGTCAAGAATTTTATCTGCATTAGGCTCATCCATTTTAAGTGTACTCCAACCTACACAGTCACATTTCTTTCCAAGAGAATGAACAAAATCAATGTTTAATTTATATTTCATTTCTTCGTCTACAGAATTATTGGTCTTGTCTAAAATCCATACTAATTCTTCTTTAAATTCCATAAGAATACCCTCACAATGAGTTCTAAAAATAATTAGTCTTTTCAAAGTAAATATATCATTTTCAAATCTAAAAGTCAACGAAAGGAAAATTTTTAATTTCTGTATTTTATTTACTATTATAGTATGGTAAAATAAAAGCAACCTAATAAATGAGAGTTGGTTTCATGAAAATTTTAGTTATATTTACAGGCGGTACAATTGGCACAAGTGTTAAAAATGGTTGGGCAGATATTGACACCAATACAAAACATGTGCTTCTTAATGGTTATAACAACAAAGACAATATTGAGTTTGTAACTGCATCTCCATATAGCACATTAAGTGAAAATCTTTCTGCAAAGCACTTAAATCTTTTGCAAAAAGAAATTGCAGATAATCTTACAAAAGATTTTGACGGTATTATTGTCACTCATGGCACAGATACTTTGCAATATTCTGCAACTGCCATAGAATACGCCTTTAATGGTTGCGAAATACCAATCGTATTTGTTTCTGCTGATTACCCTTTAGAAAATGATAAAACAAACGGATTTATAAACTTTGAATCTGCAGTTGAGTTTATTAAATCAAAATCTGCAAAGGGCATTTTTGTAAGCTACAAAAATAATGATGAAGACAATGTGAATATTCATATTGCATCACGCATTTTGCAACACAGTGAATATGATGCAAATATTTATAGTATTGATAATATGCCTTATGCAACTTATAGTGATAAAATTGTGCTTAATAACATTCAACTTGTTAATACTAATAATATAGGCATTGTAGATTATGTTGAAAATCCTTGCATTTTGTCCGTTGAAAGTTGCCCGGGCAACAATTATGCTTATTGCCTTGATAATGTTAACGCAGTTATATTAAAACCATATCATTCTGGCACACTTGACACAGCAAACAATTGCTTAAAGGATTTTTGCAACCATGCAAACGAAAAAAATATTCCAGTTTTTGTAACAGGCACACATTATGGAGTTGCTTATAAAAGTACTGAACTTTATAGTGAGTTAGGCGTAAAAATAGTACCTTATGGCACATATATTTCTGCTTATATGAAAATCTGGGCAGGAATAAGCCTTTCACAAAATCTTGAGAAATTTATAAATACCCAAATTGCAAATGAATATATCTAACAGAAAAGCGAGGTGAATTTCCCCTCGCTTTTTATTGTAAAATGCAAATTATAAAAGTATAAACTCCCTTTAATCACAAATAATAGTATCACAATTTGAAATTTTCGAGAACACTTTTGCCTCCCTCTGACGAGGGAGGTGTCAAAACGCAGTTTTGACGGAGAGAGAGATAGTCTTTTTACTACCCCTCTGTCAACTCCGTTGACAGCTCCCCTGACAAGGGGAGCCAAGAGGAGTCTTTGCAACAAAGGAGATAATAAAAAATGAAAGCAACTGGGATTGTGAGAAGAATTGATGATTTGGGAAGGGTTGTTATTCCAAAAGAAATTCGTAGGACTATGAGAATCCGCGAGGGAGACCCTTTGGAGATTTACACTGCATCTGATGGGGAAGTTATTTTTAAGAAATACTCCCCTATTGGTGAGTTGTCGGAGTTTGCAAGTCAATACACAGATGTACTCAACAGAGCTACAAACTTACCTGTAATTATTACTGACCGTGACCATGTAATTGCTGCCTCTGGTATGCCTAAAAAAGATGCTATGGACAAGCGTATTTCTACGAATTTAGAAGATTTAATTGAAAATCGTGAGAATTATGTAGCATCACCTGACATTAAAGCACTTTATCCGTTGAAAGACAGCGAACGTGAAGCGGGAATTGCCTACCCTATTATTGGTGGCGGTGATGTGGCAGGTGCTGTTGTGCTTATGCTTAACCCTAACGGTGCAATGCCTAGTCAGACAGAAATCAAGTTAGTATCAGTAGCCGCATCATTTTTGGGCAAACAAACTGAAGAATAATTTAAAGCGCAAAATGCAAAGTGCAGAGCGCAAAGTTAAAGCCAGTCCCATAGGACCGGCTTTTTGTTTAATTTGCAAAACTTTATTCGTTTGATATTTTTGAGTAGATTTTTTTCGCGAGACAATCTTGCCAAGGCGAAACTGTATCGGGTATACTGCGAGACGAAAGCAAGGCAGTATTGCGAAAAATACACCAAAAATTAGTCTTGTGTCATTCTGCGAGTATATCTCTTAAAGAATGCTATGGCATCTTCACAACAAGCAATCGGTATTCTTTCGTTTGTACCATGAGTGCAGAGAAGAAATTTTGTATCTGCTACAAAAGGTGCAAAACGATAAATGTTTTCACAAATAGGTTCATAGTTATAAGCATCCGTACCACCCATTACAAGGAATGGAGTAACAAGATTTTTGCTATTTTGTGCTTCTGCAAGTTCCTTAATTGTCTGGAATGCTTTTGAATCCGTTGGAGAAACTTCAGATGATTCCTTGCCAACAAGGAATTCAACATCAATATCCTTGTTCTTAACACTGTCACGGATATGCTTTTCAACATCTTTAATTGAAACACCCGGCATTGTACGGAAATTAACTGTTACACTTGCCTTTTGTGGGAGGACATTGAACTGTGGGCTACCCTCTGCCATTGTAACTGCTGTACAAGTACGGATAAGGGATGCTGCTGCAGGGATATTCTTACAAATTGCAAGGATAAGTGGTTGTAAAATAGGAGCATTTACAAGCACCACTCTCAATGGATAACCTGCATTCATACCAACTCTTTTAATGAGCTGTTTGAGATAATCGGGCATTGTTGCTTTGAACTGATGATTTTCGATATCTTTAATAACATCTGCAAGTTTACCAACTGCAGTATGCTTTGGTGGTTGTGATGAATGGCCACCCTTTGCATTTACGCTTACCTTATAGTTAACACTACCCTTTTCGGCAATACCAACACCCGTAAGGTTAATATCGAGTAATTTCCCAAGTTTAACAGGAAGAATTGCTCCACCCTCGTCAAGGACTGCTTCAAGGTGTACACCCTGCTCTTTAAGATATGCTGCAATCTGCTTTGCACCGTTATCAGGGGCTGCCACAACTTCTTCGTTGTGACCCAAACAGATATAAACTGTTCTCTTTGGACGGAAACCTTCGTTAATAAGTTCTTCCATACATTCCATAACGGCAATAAGGTGATTTTTCATATCCATAGCACCTCTGCCCCAGATAAATTCACCGTCGTTATAACCGCTGAATGGCTCGTGCTCCCAGTCTTGTTCGGTTCCTGCTGTAATAGGCACAACGTCCTGATGAGCAAGCATTGCAATACCATCAAGGCTTGGGTCAGTACCCTCCCATTTAAAAACAAGACTTGCATCTGCAACCTTTGTTTTTGTCATAGTTTTATGTACCAATGGGAATCTCTCTTCCAAAAATGCGTGGAATTTATCGAACTCATCCCAGTCAACAAGGTCTCTGTCATAATTAGAGATTGTTTTGATTTTAATAGCGTCACTCAAATCCTGACAATATTTTTCCATATTTATCATTTCAGGCTCGAGCTTTACATTTTCTTTTCTCTCTTCCTTGAAGAAAATTGCACGGATAAGTGTTACAACGATAAAAAGTGCTAAAAGCCCGAGAATTGTCCACAAAATTTCCATATCTATCTCTCCTTATGAGTTTTTATCAACTTGGTGAAAAACCTTGAGATTTCCAGTTTTTGCGCTTCTCTTATCGAGTTCTGCCATAACATCTTCAACTGCGATACCCTCATTCGCCATCATAACGAACAAGTGGAAAATAAGGTCACTGATTTCGCCAACAGTTTCTTCTTTGTTTCCGTTTTTTGCAGCAATTATTGTTTCAGAACACTCCTCACCAACTTTTTTAAGGATTTTATCAAGTCCCTTTTCAAAAAGATAGCAAGTATAAGAGCCTTCCTGTTGATTTTCTTTTCTTTCAAGTATTGTTTCGTAAAGATTTACTAATGTATCGTTCATTTCTATCACCTATTTAATTTTATTAAAGAAGCAGGATTTGCTGCCTGTGTGACAAGCAGGACCTGTCTGAATAACCTTTATAAGTAATGTATCATCATCACAGTCACCATGGATTGAAACAACTTTCTGCAAATGACCTGACGTTGCTCCCTTGTTCCAAAGTTCTTGTCTTGAACGGCTCCAGAACCAAGTGTAGCCGGTTTCAAGAGTTTTTGCCATTGATTCTTTATTCATATAAGCAAGCATCAAAACTTCGTCTGTGCCTTCTTCCTGAATAATTGCAGGAATTAACTCTGCTTTTACAAAATATTTATCAAGGTTCATTATTCTGCCTCCTTGATTGCATCAACCAAATTCAAAGTACCACTGTAAATGCTTCTACCACAGATTGCACCATACATATTAGCATTTTTAAGGTCTATGATATTCTTTATATCACGAATTCCGCCACTTGCAGTAATATTGCAGGAAACTGAATCATTGAGTTTAACTAACTGTTCAAGATTTGGACCTGAAAGCATACCATCACAGTCAATATCCGTAAAGATAATATACTTTACACCAAAATCTTCCATTCTCTTTGCAAGGTCAATATAGTGGGTATCGCTTTTTTCTGTCCACCCTTCGGTTGCAACCATTTCGTTTTTAGCATCAATGCCAACTGCGATTCTGTCACCGAATTCCTTGCAAGCTTCTTTTACGAGTTGTGGATTTTTGAGTGCCGCTGAGCCGATGATTACTCGTTCAATTCCGTTCTGAACATAAAAATCAACATCCTTCATTGTACGGATTCCACCGCCAACCTCAACCTTAAGTCCACTATTTTTTGCAACATCAAGGAAAATGTCGGAATTTATTCTTACACCATCAAGTGCACCATTAAGGTCAACCATATGAATCCATTCTGCTCCTGCTTTGTGGAAATTCAGAGCAGTTTCCATATAACTGTCAGCAACCTTACCCGCTGTTGCAAAGTCCCCCTTGTAAAGACGGACACATTCTCTATCTTTTATGTCTATTGCAGGAAAAATAATCATCTCTTAGAGAGTCCCCTTTGTTGAAAGTGTTTTATCTGTTTTTTCTGTTGCAATACTCATTGCATGGCCGAATGCCTTAAAAATTGCTTCAGCAATATGGTGTGAATTATCCCCATAAGGCGCACGAAGATGCACTGTGATTTTTGCATTATCCGCAACTGCACGGAAGAATTCAACGCACATACAAGCATCAAAATCTCCACATTTTTCCTGTGGGAAATTTGCTTCAAAAACTGTGTAAGCACGATTGCAGATATCAACCGCACAAAAGCCTAATGCTTCGTCCATTGGCACAAAGAAGCTACCATAACGAACAAGGTTTGACTTGTCCCCCAAGCACTCAAAAAGTGCCTGACCAAGTACAATTCCTATGTCTTCAACTGTATGGTGACAATCAACCTCAATGTCACCCTTACAAGTAACATTCAAGCCATAACCTGCGTGAGTTGCAAAGGCTGTAAGCATATGGTCAAAGAAACCAACTCCTGTATCCACCTTAACCTCCCCACCATCAAGACAGAGTGTAAGGCAAATATCTGTTTCTTTTGTTTTTCTTTCTATTGTTGCAGTTCTCATTATATTTCCTCCAACACTTTTTTGAAAGTTTCTAGCATTTTTTCGTTTTCGTATTTTGTTCCTGCAGTAATTCGCAAGTAGTCACCCATATTACGGATAATTATGCTGTTTTCTTTCATTTTTTCAAAAACAATCTTTGCATTTTTAACCTTCATAAATACAAAGTTTGTATGAGTTTCATAGATTTTCTCAATTTTTTCACTCTTGATTTCAAGCAGTGCTGAATAAAGCTCTTTTCTTGAATTCACAACAGTCTTAATACATTCATCAATATAATCCGGATGGGCAAAAAGCACTTCACCAAGAGCCTGTGATACTGAATTCACATTATATGGTGACTTTACTGCACGGATTACATTTGTGAGTGTCTTATTTGCAACTGCAAAACCTAAACGGAGAGCCGCAGAGCCTAACGCCTTTGAGCAAGTCTTTAAAATGATAAGATTGTCATAATTCTTAAACTCACCTAATAAGCTTTCATTCCCTGCAAAGTCCATATATGCTTCGTCAAGGACTACCAGTGCATCTGTACTGTTTATAAGCTTTCTGATTTCGTCTGCCTTGATAATTCTTGATGTTGGGTTGCAAGGGTTTGAGAAAATCACGATTCGCACATTTTCACTATTTGCAAGTGAAATTACATCATCTATCTCTACATCAAGATTTTCATTTTTCTGGTATTTTACACAATCACATTCTGCAATTTCAGCATAAAAACGATACATTGAGAAATCAGGCTCAAGAGTTAAAATCTTGTCACCCTTTTGCAAAAATGCATTCATTATAACTGAAATAATCTCATCCGAGCCGTTACCTGCTGTTACACAATCTGCATCCACATTGAAATAATCTGCAAAACCTTTCACAAGTTTTGTTGCATTTGGGTCAGGGTAACGGTTAAGCGCAGAATTTTTAAGTGCCTCGACCATTTCATTCTCGATATTTTCCGGAACTGTCAAAAATGACTCATTAGCATCAAGACGAATTTCATAAGTACCGCTGATTGGCTCGTATGGTGTTAAGTTTTTTACTTTATCATTTAATTGAAACATATTAGTCCTCAAATCTGACTTTAATTGAATTTGCATGAGCAGTTAAGCCCTCTGTTTCTGCAAGAGAAACAACTTTATCCTTGCACTCACGGAGTGCATCTTCTGTATAATAAATAAAGCTTGATTTCTTAATAAAACTGTCAACTGACAATGGTGAGAAAAATCTTGCAGTACCACTTGTTGGAAGAACGTGGTTAGGCCCTGCAAAATAGTCACCCAATGGTTCAGGTGAGTAGTTACCAAGGAATACACTACCTGCATTATCCATTCTGCCGATATATTCGAGTGGGTTTTCCACACACATTTCAAGGTGTTCAGGTGCTAATTTGTTGGCAAAATCAACAGCCTTGTCCATATTGCCACAAATGATAATTGCACTATAATCTTTAAGAGATTTTTCGATAATCTCTTTTCTTGAAAGAGTTGCGCATTGACGAGCAAGTTCAGTCTTTGTCTCTTCTGCTATTTTTTCACTTGTTGTGATGAGAATTGCAGAAGCCAAAACATCGTGTTCAGCCTGACTCATAAGGTCTGCTGCAAGGAATTTTGGATTTGCAGTATCGTCTGCAACAATTAAAATTTCACTTGGACCAGCAACCATATCAATATCAACTGTACCGTAAAGAAGTTTCTTTGCAGTGGCAACAAAAATGTTACCAGGACCTACAATTTTATCAACCTTTGGCACAGTTTCAGTACCATAAGCCAATGCCGCAACCGCCTGAGCGCCACCCATTAAGAAAACTCGGTCAACACCCGCAATTTTTGCAGCAGCAAGAATGTCAGGGTTTGGTGTGCCGTCCTTTGCAGGAGGAGTTACCATTATAATTTCTTTAACACCTGCAATTTTTGCAGGAATTGCATTCATAAGCACACTTGATGGATAAGCAGCAGTACCACCCGGTACATAAATACCAACTCTCTCGAGACCACGAACACGCTGACCCATAATAACGCCATTTTCCTTTGTAGTAAGCCAACTTTGTTGCTTTTGGCGAGCGTGGAAATCACGAATGTTTTCCGCAGCATCTTCCAAAGCCTTTACAAAGAATGGGTCACAGGTGCTTATAGCATTGTCGATTTCTTCTTTTGAGATTTCTGCTTTCTCTGGTGCTTTACCATCAAATTTTACTGTATATTCATAAACGGCTTTATCACCATTCATTTTTACATTTTCAAGAATATCAGTAACGGCAAGAGTTACTTTTTTATCAACCTCACCGCTTCTTTCTTTAAGTTGTGCGATAAGTGAAACGTCTGCCTTACCGTCTGCAAAAACTGTATTTATCATATCATTCACCCTTTGGGATTACTTTTTCTATTTCTGAAAGGAATTTATCAATCTCTTCACGACGAAGCTTCATACTTGCCATATTCACGATTACTCGTGCTGAAACCGGCATAATCTTTTCTTTTACTTCAAGTCCGTTTTCTTTAAGAGTTGTACCTGTTTCCACAATATCCACAATACCATCCGCAAGATTTAAAAGTGGGGCTAATTCAACAGAGCCTTCGATTTTAATAATCTTAACATCCATTCCCTTGCCCTCAAAATATGCCTTTGTAATATTAGGATATTTTGTTGCAATTCGTTTTGTGTTGAAGCCGTCGTAGAAATCCACACCTTTTTGAGTAGCAAGTGCAAAATCACATTTGCCAAGGTTTAAGTCCATCATTTCGTAGAAGCTTTTTCCGTTTTCTACAATTGTATCCTTACCAACAATACCAATATCACAAACACCATGCTCAACATAAGTGATTACATCCGCCGCCTTTGCAAGGACAACCTCATAGTCTCCTGCAACAAGAATCAAGCGTCTGCCCTTATTGATAAGTTGGTCACAATCAATTCCCATTTTCTGGAAGAGTTCAACACTCTTTTTTTCAAGTCTGCCTTTTGTAAGGGCAATTCTCAATTTTTTCATAAGATTTCCTCCCTTACTGTTTCACCAACTATGCAAACCTTTTTAATTCCTTTTGAGAGAGCATATTCCTTTGTTTCTGCCAGGGTTTCAAATGTACTGTTTTCACAGTAAACGTCATTTGCACGAAGATTTTTAGAATATTCAAGTGCCTTTATTATGTATTCTTGCTCACCAAAAACTATAACCTCAGGAAGTTTTTCTTCGTCAAGTTCATTTCGTGAAAGCATTACTGAAGCCAAAGCTCCTGTTTCAATACCAAAACCGGTTGAAGGCATATCCCTGCCAAATTCAGCACCAAGACAGTCATAACGGCCACCGGAAACTACTGAAACACCGCTACCCTGCAAATAACCTTTAAAGATAATACCGGTATAATAATTTGTTCTGTTAACAAGGCTTAAATCAATAACGATTTTTTCTGAAAGTCCTGCATCACACAAAAGCACATATAATTCCTTTAAATAATCAAGACTCTTTTGACCTTCTTCACCTAAATCTATAGCCTTTGCTTTTTCAATAATCTCAAGACCACCGAAGAAGCGTGGAAGATTACGGATACAATCAGTTATTTCGGATTTGCCGATTTTATCAAGAATATTATTGAGAGAAACAAAGTTTCTGCTTTCAACACAATCGTAAATCTCACTTACAACATCATCCGCTACATTGAGTTTTTTGCAAAGTTCCTTGAAGAATCCTGCATGACCTATTTCAAGCTTAAAATCAGCGGAAGTGCAATTTTCAACCGCTTCAACTGCAGTTGTGATTACTTCTAAATCTGCACGGAGACCATATGCACCCATAAGCTCAACACCACTCTGTGTTGCCTCGTCACTTCTGCCGGTAAGATTTTTCTGTCTTACGAAAACATTCTGGTTATAGTAAAGACGAAGTGGCAAACGAGCATTCTGAAAGCGTGTTGAAACAAGTCTTGCAATCGGAAGTGTTGAATCAGGACGAAGCACTAAAAGTCTGCCGTATGAGTCAGTAAGACTATAAAGGTCCTCAGGATTGTAACCTGAACTATCCCTGTTAAACACATCAAAAAATTCTATTGTAGGTGTCATTACCTTTTCATAACCCTTGGACTTAAAGACAGATGACAATCTTTTTTCCGCACATCGGATAGCGTGGCTTTCCTGTGCAAGATAGTCTTTTGTGCCTTCGGGTGTTATTTTTGAATAATTTTTCATAAAAATTACCTTTTCTTTTTTGTTTTGCACTTTAGCGTGCTAATATGATAACACGATAAAGTAAAAATGTCAATGTGCAGATTTGCAAAACTCACTGCAACTCTGCACACATTATTCGTTAAAGTGACTAAAAACCAAAAAATGAGATTTGTGCAGTTTCGGGCAAATCTTTTAATGCTCCGATTTCTTTAAGCGCAGTAACAACCGCACTTGATGCACCTGTTTTTGCTTGAAAATCATCAATTGAAACGAAATCCGCACCACATTCTTCTCTGCCTGCCACAATAGATTTTGCAGCGTTTTCACCAACGCCAGAAAGGGCGGCAAAAGGCATTCTGATTTTACCATCTTCTATGTAATATTCATTTGCTCTTGATTTATAAATATCAACTGGCAACATTTCAATACCACGAGCCATCATTTCGTTAACAACCTGTAAAGCTGTGAACTGGTCTTTTTCTTTTGTTGTCATTGGTTTTCTGTCTTTAGGCTCTGCATTTAATGGCCCATGAAGTTCAACCATTTTACGTTTAACTGCATCTCTTCCTTGTGCTACTGTAAGAGCATCAAGATCACCACCACGAACTGTTAAGAATGCGGTGTAATACTCAGTAGGCTTATAAATTTTATACCAACCAAGACGAAGCGCTGCAATAACATAAGCTGCCGCGTGAGCCTTCGGGAACATATATTTGATTTTACGACAAGAATCCATATACCAATCAGGAACGCCACAAGCCTTCATTGCATCTACTGCACCATCTGGGAAGTCAGATTTTGCAACAACACCTTTTCTTGTCAACTCCATAATCTTGAAAGCAAGACCCGAGTCAAGTCCCTTATGGATAAGATAAGTCATAATATCGTCACGAGTACCAATAACTTCCGAAATTGTGCAAGTGCCGTTTTTTATAAGCTCTTGCGCATTACCAAGCCAAACATCAGTACCATGTGAAAGACCTGAAATCTGCAATAAGTCAGAGAATTTCTTTGGTTGTGCTTCTACAAGCATTCCACGAACAAAGTCTGTACCCATTTCAGGAATTGAAAGTGTACCCGTTTCAACACCAATATCTTCGGGGGTAAGTCCTAATGCTTCAGGACTTGTACAAAGACTTACAATTTTAGGGTCACAAACGTCAACATCCATAACATTAATACCCGTCATATCTTCAAGGTGCTTATAAAGTGTAGGCACATCATGGCCGAGAATATCAAGCTTAAGAATTGTGTCATGCAAGAAATGGAAGTCAAAGTGAGTTGTTTCCATATCAGATGATGTATCATTTGCAGGGAATTGAACTGCTGTAAAGTCATATACATCAAACTCATTAGGCACAACAACCATACCGCCAGGGTGCTGACCTGTTGTACGCTTAATGCCAGTACAACCTTTTGTAAGTCGGTCTTCTTCAGCACGGGTTACAATTCTACCACGCTCTTCAAGATATTTCTTAACATAACCATACGCAGTTTTATCAGCAACTGTTGCGATTGTACCCGCTTTAAACACATGGTCGCGTCCGAATAATTCTTCAGTATATCTATGAGCTTTACCCTGATAATCACCAGAGAAGTTAAGGTCGATATCAGGTGCTTTGTCACCATGGAAACCAAGGAAAGTCTGGAACGGAATTTCATGTCCATCACGAATCATTGGAATATCACAGTGTGGGCAATTCTTTGGTGGCATATCAAAACCAGAGCCGTATTCACCATGCAAGAAAAATTCACTATGTTTACACTTTGCACAGCGATAGTGAGCAGCAAGAGGATTAACCTCTGAAATACCTGCCATCGTAGCAACGAAAGATGAGCCAACTGAACCTCTAGAGCCAACATGATAGCCGTGAGCCTCTGAATCCCAAACAAGTTTTTGTGCGATAATATAAAGAACTGCGAAACCGTGTTTTATAATGGATTCAAGTTCCATTTCAAGACGCTCGGCAACATATTCAGGCACAGGGTCACCATACCAGTCTCTTGCTTTTGCCCAACAAATATCACGAAGTTCCTGTTCAGCACCAGGAATTGTAGGGTTAAATGTTCCTGGTGGAATAGGAGTAATAGACTCTACCATATCTGCAATTTTATTTGTGTTTGTAACAACAACCTCGTATGCAGTATCTTCACCCAAATACTGGAATTCGTTAAGCATTTCTTCAGTAGTTTTAAAGTAAAGTGGTGCTTGATTATCAGCATCATCAAAACCTTTACCCGCCATAAGAATTGCACGAAAACTAGCATCTTCAGGGTCCATAAAATGCACGTCACCTGTTGCACATACTAGTTTATTAAGTTTGTCACCAATGTGTATAATTTTACGATTAATATCGCGAATATCTTCAAGTGTTTTAATGTGATTGTACTCTTTGTTTCTATCAGGATTTTTAGCTGATGGGTCAGAATGAGAATCAATCATAAACATATTATTACCATCTGGCTGAATTTCAAGATAATCGTAATAATTTGCGATTTCAAGAATTTCTTCATCACTTTTACCTAAAAGGATTGCCTTTATAAGTTCACCTGCTTCACAAGCTGAGCCGAGAATAAGGCCTTCACGATGCTCATTAAGTTTTGAACGTGGAATACATGGTCTTGTATGGAAATATGTTGTATGAGAAAGTGAAATAAGCTTATAAAGATTTTTAAGACCCGCCTTATTCTGCACAAGCAAAATAATATGATAACGAGGAAGCTTTTCCCAAGGTGTTTCTGTGTCACCAATATCATCAATAAGATAACCCTCTACACCGTAGATAAGTTTAATATCGTCTTTGCCCTTACCCTTTACTGCATCAGGGTAACCTTGTGCATTACCATGGTCAGTAATAGCAATTGCAGTATGACCCCATTGAATCGCTCTTTTTACAAGTTTGTCAGCAGAAGTCATACCATCCATATCTGACATATTGGTATGCAAATGAAGTTCAACACGTTTAACTTCAGCATTATCTTGTTTCTTTATTTTAGAAACAGTATTTACAGATGTTGCAGAAATTATATTTTCACCTGAATACTTATCAAAAGTAACTTTACCATAAACAATTACAGTTTCGCCCTCTTTTATTGCACCAAGAAATGATTTTGCATTTGCAACTGTTTCAAAAATCTTGACTGTATATGAATAAGTTTTATCTGTAATATTAAAATTAATAATATTATTTCTTCCGTCACGTGTTGTGCGCACATCAAGGCTGAACACATCACCCCATACTGCAACTGCACCACTTTCAATTGAAATGTCACAAAGGTTCTGAAGTTTTGCAGTTCTTATAAGATTACCATAAATCGCCTTTTGTGTTTCAATATAAAGTGGAAATCCCTCTTTGATAATGTGTGGTTTTTTACCACCTGATGAAACAGCGCTTTGTGATACACCTTCAGGATTTTGTTCCGCTAACTGACGATTATGCAACTCTTCCATCTGCTTTTGCATTGTATCAAGTGCTATTTCAACATCGAAATCATATTGATGGAATGTTACTGCAAGGTTAACGCCAAAAATACCCCTTATTATCTTTTCAATTTCAGTATGAATATTTGCAGAAAGAAGAATATCTCGACCACCTTTTTTAAGAAGGATTTTCAACTCGCCATTCTCGATTTTATATTCAGCATTATTGAAATAACCATTTGCAACTGCAACACGGTCTCTTAAAATTTCAACAACCAAATCCATATATTCTGTAGTGAAACCACTTCTTGTCTGGTCACAGATAATATTTATATTAACATTTGTAGCCCTTGAAAAATCATTTTCAAAAGCTTTTATTCTGTCTTCTTCAATTTTTCTATAAGGCTTTATGGTAAGTTTTACACTGTTTGTTTCTTGCGAAGTCGCAAAGCCGATAATATCAGCTACCGCAATATCAAGATTACTGTTACAGTCAAAATACTCACCAAAAAGTGATTTTACTGTTGTCATATGTATTACACCACTATATTTTTTCTATTTCTTTTAACAATTCATCTACTATTTCGTCTTCGTTTACTTTTTTAAGAACTTCACCATTTTTGAAAATAACGCCACAACCGTCTCCACCTGCAACACCTATGTCAGCTTCTCTTGCTTCACCAGGGCCGTTTACAACACAACCCATAACTGCTACTTTAATAGGCTTATTGTAATTTGCAAGTGATTTTTCTACTTTTTCAGCAAGTCCTATTAAATCAATTTTTGTTCTTCCACAAGTTGGGCAAGAAACAATTTGTGCGCAGTCTGTTTTAATGCCTGCACCTTTAAGAATATCAAATCCTGCTTTAACCTCTGTTACAGGGTCCGCAGTCATTGAAACACGAATTGTATCACCTATACCATCAAGCAAAAGTGAACCGATACCAATGCTTGATTTAACAAGTGCCATATTATGAGTACCAGCTTCAGTAACACCTAAATGCAACGGGTAATCACACATATCTGCAACAAGTCGATACGCCTTAACCATTTTCTGAACATCTGATGATTTGATTGAAACAACAATATCATTAAAGTCGAATTTTTCTAAAAGCCCGATATGATACATAGCACTTTCAGCCATTGCCTCAGGAGTTGGTGAGCCATACTTACTAAGCAAATTCTTTTCAAGTGAGCCTGAATTTACACCAATACGGATTGGCACATTATGAAGACGACAAGCATCTGCAACCGCCCTTACTTTCTCATCATCACCAATGTTACCTGGATTAATTCTGATTTTATCAACACCAGCTGCAACACTTTCTAAAGCACAACGATAATCGAAATGAATGTCAGCAACAACAGGAATATTAACTGCATTTTTTACTGCATAAAGAGTTTTAATAGCCTCTTTATTAGGCACAGTAAGACGAATAATCTGACAACCTGCTTTTTCTAATTCTACAGCTTGTCTTACATTACCCTCTGCATCTTCAGCCACCACATTAAGCATTGACTGAACTGATATAGGGTTATTGCCACCAATTTTCACATTGCCCGCTGTTACAACGCGACTTTTTCTTCTTTCAATCATTTTAATCACCTAGTTTTTTATAAGTGTCACAATATCATTGAAGGTTACTACCAACATCAACAATAATAAGAGTGCAAGTCCTGCACCATGCACATAACCCTCATATTTAGGGTTAAGAGGTTTTCTTCGGATTCCCTCAATTATAAGGAAAAATAATCTGCCACCATCAAGTGCAGGTAATGGCAAAAGATTAAATACGCCAATATTTATTGATATAAACGACATCAATGTAAGTGCAGTAATAAGACCATCTTTACTTTCTACCGCACCTGCAGCCGCATCTGCAATAACATTTACAGTACCAACAGGACCAGATAAATCGGTTAAGCCGTATCTGCCTGTTATTAAATCAAAAAAGCTTAACCAGACAAGACGTGCAACTGAAGCAGAGCGTTTAAATGAATTTTCAATAACATTGAAAAAGTTTGTTTCTTCACCTAAAATCACAAAATCATAGGTAATGAATGTGTATTTTCCCTCTTTTTCTGTTTTAAAAGTTACATCTTTAAGTTCTACTTTTTCACCATCACGACGGACAACCATATCGAAAACACCGTCATCACTACGCCCCATAAGAAATGAAATATCATTATCAGAGAAAACACGATGACCATCAATCTCAATGAATTCGTCACCGACTTTAAGACCAGTCTGTTGACTTATTGCATCTTTATGGAATTCTAAAATCTGGTTTGTACCGACTAAATCTTCCATTGAAAGTACCGTTGCAACAATAACAATGCCAAGTATTAAATTCATAATAGCACCTGCGGCTACTATAATTATTTTCTGCCAGACTTTTTTACGATTAAAGGCGTTTTCATCTTCACTTTCTTCGTCTTCACCCTCCATACTTACATAACCACCAATTGGAAGTAAACGAAGAGCATAAAGAGTTTCGCCTTTTTTCTTTTTAAAGATTGCCGGACCCATTCCAAGTGAAAACTCATTTACTTTTACTTTAAAAAGTTTGGCAAAAGAAAAATGACCTAACTCATGGATTGATATTAAAAGTCCGAAAAATAATATGGCTACTAAAAACGGCCACACTTTAGACCAGATTTCCAAAAAATCACTGCTTTCCTGAATACTTAATTACTAAATTTCTTGCTTCTATATCAGCATTATAAACATCATCAACTGTATATGTTTCTGCTTTTGGAGCATCATTCATTACACGCTCAACAAGTTCACCAATTTCTAAGAAACCAATTTTGCCTTGACGGAACATTAAGTTTGCCTGCTCATTAGCACTGTTTGCGAATGCAGGATAAAGGCCACCACGGGTAATTGCTTCACGACAGATATTCATACATTTGAAAGTGTCATAATCAGGTTTATAGAATGTTAGTGTTCCCAATTTTGTTAAATCCAATTCACCTGTAAGAGATTCTATTCTTTCAGGATATGTCAATGCATATTGAATAGGAATTTTCATATCAGGAAGACCTAACTGAGCAATAACCGCATTATCTGTATATTCAACTGCTGAATGAATTATACTTTCTCTGTGAACTACAATTTCAATTTTTGACGGATGAACATCAAAAAGCCACACAGCCTCAATCAGTTCAAGACCTTTATTCATCATTGTAGCAGAGTCAATGGTTATTTTTTGTCCCATACTCCAATTGGGATGCTTTAAAGCATCTGCAACAGTTACTTTTGCGAGTTCTTCTCGGGTTTTGCCAAAGAATGGACCACCTGACGCAGTAAGAATAATTCTTTTTAATGCTCTGTTAGTAGGTTGCCCTTGAAGACACTGAAATATTGCAGAATGTTCAGAGTCAACAGGTAAAATATCCACACCCTTTGCTTTTGCATTTGTTGTAACTAACAAACCACCTGCAACGAGAGTTTCTTTATTTGCAAGAGCAATTTTTTTGTTGCATTCAATAGCTGTAAGTGTTGGTTTAAGACCTGCCATACCAACAACTGAGTTGATTACTGTGTCAGCATCATTTTCTGCCGCACATTCACAAACACCATCTATGCCAGAAAGCACCTTTGTGTTTGTATCTGCAACTCGGATTTTAAGGTCTGCTGCCGCTTTTTCATCAACTAATGCAGCCACTTTTGGCTTGAATTCACGAATTTGCTCTTCAATTACATCTACATTTGAATATGCCGAAAGCGCGGAAACTGAGTAACCGCACTTTCTTGCTGTTTCAAGGCTCTGTGTACCGATTGAACCGGTTGAGCCTAATATACTTAAATTTTTAGTAATACTTGTCATCAGATAACAACTCCAAAAATATTAAGGACTGCATAAAGTGCTGTGAGCACGAAAATTATGCTATCAAAACGGTCAAGGATTCCACCATGACCTGGAATCAATTTACCGAAATCTTTAATTTCAAAATTACGCTTGATTACTGATGCAGTCAAATCGCCACACATACTGATAAATGACAAAAATGCTGACATTAATGCAACTGCAACATAATTAGCATTTTCTGTTCCCCACACAGCGTTTACAAATACCGCATAAAGAATAAGACACGCTGCAACACAACCTAAAACGCCACCGATTGCACCTTCAACTGTTT
>JAZLBG010000010.1:0-2214 GCA_045613585.1 Candidatus Fimenecus sp.
CGTTCACTTAAAGTTAAGCGTGACGTTATCACAAAACTTCTTGATGCAGGTCTTTATCCATACACAAAGAGATACCTCGGTACATTCAACAACCACTTCTCAACAATTGGTCTTGTTGGTATGAACGAAGTTGGTCTTAACGCTAAATGGCTTCGTGCTGATATGACAACAGAAAAGACACAGCAGTTTGCAAAAGATGTTCTTAATCATATGAGAAACAGACTTTCAGACTATCAGGAAATGTATGGTGACCTTTACAACCTTGAAGCAACTCCTGCTGAATCAACTGCATTCCGTCTTGCAAAGCACGACCTTAAATACTATCCAAACATCATCACAGCAGGTCGTAAAGAAGGCGAAACACCTTACTACACAAACAGCTCACATCTTCCTGTTGGCTATACACATGATATTTTCACAGCTCTTGATATGCAGGATGAACTTCATACACTTTACACATCAGGTACTGTTTTCCATGCATTCCTTGGTGAAAAACTTCCCGACTGGCAGGCTTGTGCAAATCTCGTTAAGAAGATTGCATCTAACTACAGACTTCCTTACTACTCAATTTCACCTATTTACTCAATTTGTAAGAATCACGGATATATCGCAGGTGAAGCATTCACTTGCCCAGAATGTGGTGAAGAAGCAGAAGTTTACTCAAGAATTACTGGTTACTATCGTCCTGTTAAAAACTGGAATGATGGTAAAGCACAAGAATACAAAGACAGAAAAGTTTATGATGTTGCAAAATCAACACTTACTCATGATGTTACAGAAAATGAAGTTTGTGAATGTGTAGAAGCAGAAGAGGTTGTTGCAGTTGAAGACAGCACATTCCTTTTCACAACAGCAACTTGCCCTAACTGTAAGATTGCTTGCTCACTTCTTGATAAAGCAGGCGTAGTTTACAATAAACTTCTTGCAAATGAAAACGTTGACTTGGTTAACGAATTCGGCATTAAGCAGGCGCCAACACTTGTAGTTGTTGAAAATGGCGTTGTTTCAAAATTTGCAGGCGTATCAGACATCAAGAAATTCTTAAACGCTTAAGGTATATACTATGTATGATATTATAGTTGTTGGGGGTGGCCCTGCGGGGCTTACCGCCGCCCTATATGCTCGTAGGGCTAATAAAACAGTTCTTGTTATTGAAAAAGCAAGTTTTGGCGGACAAATTACATACTCACCAAAGGTTGAGAATATTCCAGGATTTAACGAAGTAACAGGCAACGAATTTGCTGAAAAACTTGTTGAGCAAGTGCTTAATCAAGAGGCAGATGTTGAATGTGCAGAAGTTCTCAGTATCCGTGATGGTGCAGTGAAAACAGTTGTTACTGATTCAGGTGAATTTGAGGGTAAATCCGTTATTATTGCAACAGGCGCAAAGCACAGACTCTTAGGACTTGAAAATGAACAGAACCTTATCGGTGAAGGAATTTCATTCTGCGCAGTTTGCGACGGTGCTTTCTATGAGGGCAAAACAGTTGCAGTAATTGGTGGCGGAAATTCAGCTCTTCAAGAAGCAATTCTCCTTTCTGACCTTGCAAAAAAAGTTTACGTAATTCAAAATCTTGATTTCTTCACAGGTGAACAAAAGCTTGTTGAAAAACTTCAAGGCAAAGATAATGTTGAAATTGTTCTTGGCACAGTAGTCGAGAAACTCATTGGTGAAAATGAGCTTAAGGGAATTACAATAAAGAATGTTGCAACAGATGAAAGTTCAGATTTAACTCTTGATGGTATGTTTGTTGCAATCGGACTTGTTCCACAAAACGATATTTTCAAGAACATTATAAATCTTGACGAACGCGGTTACGTTAATGCAACAGAAAATTGCCTTACAAATGCAAAAGGCATTTTCGTAGCAGGTGACTGTCGTACAAAAACAATCCGTCAGGTAATTACAGCCGCAGGTGACGGCGCAGTTGCTGCCCTTGCTGCATGTGATTATGTTGATGAAAACTAAGTTTATACTACTAAAATAGATGATACACACGCCAACACAAGTTGGTTGAGTTAAAGCAAAAGCCACTCCAATGCGGAGTGGCTTTTGTATTTTCTGTTTTAATAAATTTGAGTTTGTCGAGTTCTTTAATTGATTTATTTTAACAAACACACCTTGTAGGGTCGGGACTCTGTGCCCGACCGCAAAACTTTAATAATCTACGGGCAGGCACGGAGATGTACAGTGTAGTATGATAGTAAACAGGT
>JAZLBG010000011.1:0-7927 GCA_045613585.1 Candidatus Fimenecus sp.
GGAGGTGGCAACGCGTTAGCGTTGACGGAGGGAGAGATAGGCTTTAATAGGCGTTTTTGACTACCCCTCAGTCAACTTCGTTGACAGCTCCCCTGACAAGGGGAGCCGAGAAAACGCATATAAAACAGTTAGACAAACTCAAATTTGTAACACCTAAAAATTATGTTCTATGGCGTTTGGGATTTTTCTTATCGCCAAAATTTCGTCGATTTTCTTTTGCTTGTTGTACTGCTTTTTCTATGTCAAAACTTGTTGCATCATTAGTTGTTGGCTTTTCTTTTTTAACGCTTGCAACATTTTTAGCGCTTGCAACATAGTTAGTTGTTGGTTTTTCTATATTCTCTCTTAAATCTGTAACATAAATCTTTATTGGCAGACCGTTTTTTTGATATTCTTTTTTAATAAGTCCTGCATTTTCAAGATTTTTAAGCATCTTTTTTACTGTTTCACTACTGCAATTAAGATGCTTTTGAATTTGTTCGTTAGTGTAATAAATGAAAAGTCCTTTTTTATTATCAAAGAAATTTTTAAGATTTTTTCTTGAATAATTTGTTCTGTTAAGAAGCAAGGCATATAAAAGTTTTTCACTTGATGAAAGAGTTGAATATTTTTCATCATAAATCAGATTTAAGGGTAAAATTGCATATGGAAAATCACTGTTCAAAAAAACACCTCCCATATATAGTCCCAACAAGCCAAAAAGTCCCACGATTTGCGGGACGATTTCTATAAAAGCGGAAATTGTTTACAAAAAATTCACAAACAAAAGAAAAAAACGGCTTTTTGCTGTCTTTATAAAATTAATTATATTTTTATTTATATATTATTTATTGGGGCTAATTTTTGGTGGGGTTAGCACTAATTTTTAGTGGGGTGGGGGCTAATTTTTAGTGGGGTCAGGGAACAATTTTTAGTAGGGTTAGTTATAACCAACTATTGCAATTATATCTCTCTTTATGTTATACTTAATTGATTAAATAAAAATCTATTATATAGGTGATAAATATGAAAAAATTTATGGGTGAAGATTTTCTTTTAAGCACAGAAACTGCGCAGAAAATCTTTGAAAATGGCGCTAAAAATACACCAATTTTTGACTGGCATTGTCATCTTTCTCCTAAAGAGATTTATGAGGACAAGCCATTTGAGAATATTACACAGGTATGGCTTGGTGGTGACCACTATAAATGGCGTGCTATGCGCGGTTGTGGTGTAGATGAAAAATACATTACAGGTGACGCTTCTGACTACGAAAAGTTTGTAAAATGGGCAGAGAGTCTTCCTTATTGCATTGGTAATCCACTTTATCACTGGACTCACCTTGAATTGCAGAGATATTTCGGCATTTATGAGCCATTAAGTGCAAAAACTGCTGATATGATTTGGGACGAATGTAACAAACAAATCAAGGCAGGCGGATTTACTCCACGCTCACTTATTGAAAAATCAAATGTATATTGTGTTTGCACAACTGATGACGCTGCTGACACACTTGAATATCACAAATTATTGGCAGAAGATGAAAGCTTTAAATGCAAGGTGCTTCCTGCATTCCGCCCTGATAAGTCATTTCTTATTGATACACCTGCATTTTGTGAGTGGATTATTGCCATGGAAAAAGCAGCAGAAATGGAAATTAAATCATATAAAGATTTGCTTGTAGCACTCACAAAAAGAATTGCATTCTTTAATGAAATGGGATGTCGTGCATCTGACCACGCTTTAGAATATTGTCCATTTGAGCTTGCAACTGAAGACGAAATCGAAGCAATATTCCAAAAAGCACTCAAAGGTGGCACATTCACACAAAAAGAGCTTGACCAATATCGCACTGCACTTTTACAATTCTTCGGTGAAAAGTATGCAGAGCTTGGTTGGGCTATGGAATTGCACTTTGGTGCTATGAGAAACAACAATGCGAGAATGTTTAAGTCAATTGGTGCTGACACAGGCTTTGACTCTGTCCATGACCATCAGTTAGCATATGGGCTTTCACGCTATCTTGACTCACTTGATGTTAAAGGCAAGTTACCAAAAACTATTCTTTTCACACTTAACCCAAAAGATAATTATGTACTTGGCACAATGCTTGGTAATTTCCAGAGCAGTGAAGCTCAGTCAAAAATTCAGTTCGGCTCTGCATGGTGGTTTAATGATAACTATGACGGTATGCGCGAACAGATGAAAACACTCTCTAACCTTGGTGTGCTTGGCAAGTTTGTTGGTATGGTTACTGACTCACGTAGTTTCCTTTCATACCCAAGACACGAGTACTTCAGAAGAATTCTTTGCGAAATCATTGGTGATTTGGTTGAAGAAGGCAAATACCCTGATGATATAGAATTCCTTTCAAAAGTTGTTGAAGATGTATCATTCAACAATTCAAAAAATTATTTTAATCTTGACTAGGAGGACAATATGGCTGACTTAAAAAACACAAAACGTAATGGCTATATTGATGTTATAAAATTCATTTTTGCTATTATTGTTCTTGAGTTTCATATGGGAACAGGCATTTTCCCTGGCGGACGCCTTCCTGTTGAAGGTTATTATATGATAAGCGGATATCTCATGATGAAGAGCATTGAGAAAAACAGATTCCCTGAAGATAGTCTTGGCGTTTCTTCTGCTCGTTTTACTGCAAACAAATATATAAGCTTATTCCCTTATCTTCTTCCTGCAGCTATAATGTCTTTTGTGTTAAACTGCATTCAATTAGACAGAACAGTAGCAGAGTCATTTTCAAGACTTCCATTATTGATTTATGAAATTATTCCGTTGAGAATGGTTCGTTTTGAAGGCGAATATGTTATAGGGGTTTCTTGGTACATATCTTCAATGTTCATTTGTCTTGCGATTTTGTACCCTATATGCAAAAAATTAAAGACAACAGCATCTCTCATAATTTGCCCTGTTCTTGCGGCTGTGTTTTATGGTATGCTCAGTAACGAGTATGGGCATATTGCTATTCACACTGACTATTTACCTGATTTGCCTATCAATGTTGGTCTTTTACGCGGATTTGCAGGTTGTGCATTAGGTGTATTTATGTATGAAGTTTGCAAAGCAATTGCACCTAAGCAAGTCAATATTGGTGGCAGAATAGTTTTCACCCTTGTTGAACTTGGAGCGTTCCTTTACTTCTTACAGGTAATGCACGTGCATCCAAAATCAGCATACGACTACACTGCAGTACTTGCAATATTCATTTTCTTGCTTATAGGCATAAGCGGTATTTCATTCTCTTCTGTAATATGTAATCCTAAATTGGCAAAACCACTTGGCACTGCAAGTGTGATAATCATACTTAACCATTACAGATTAGACAAACTTTTCAAAGCTGAATTTGGCAAAAATGTTTATGAAACAGACCATTTGTGGATTTTCTTGGCTTTATGTGTTGCTTCATGGATTATCGCATGGGTTGCAAGTAAAATCATTCAACTTATAATGAAAAATGCTCACAAAATAAAACTTTTTAAAGATTAAAACTATATAAAAAAATTTCCCCTAGGCGTTAAAACCTAGGGGAAATTTTTTGTTTAAATTACTTTTGTTTTTTCTTTTTGATTGCGAAGAAGATAAGTAAGCCAATCGCCTCTATTCCTAATATTACAAGAATTGTTGTAACTATAATTTTAGGTGTTGAAGTTTTCTCTATAATCTGTGGAGTTGGCGTGGTTGTTTGCTCTTCTGTTGTGATTTCTGTTGTTTTATCAACCATGGTAGTTGTTTCTATAACAGATGTAGTTGCCTCTGTAATTGGCTCTGTAGTGACTTCTACAGATGTGGTTTCATCAGGCTTTGTTGTAGTTGAAACCGATGGTGCAGTTGTTGTAACTGTTGATGGTTTTGTTGTAGTTACATTATTTGAATTTGGTTTTGTAGTAGTTACTACTGATGGTTTTGTTGTAGTTGTAACAATTGCAGGGATTAACTGTTCTCTTTTATCACCACAAACTGAACAAGTTGAAGTCTTAAGACCCGTTTTTGTTTCTGTAGGATTAGTTTCGACTACCCAACCACCATAAGAGTGTTGTTTTTTTGCAACAGACTCTGTTTTGGTATAGCCACAAGCACAAGTGCCTTTTTTCTCACCATTTGCAGTACAAGTTGCAGTTTTTGTAACTGTCCATTTCATTTGAGCGTGTGAACAATTAACAGTAGCACCTGATGTGCTTACATTTACAAATCTATCATTTTCATCAATAGCATCATTAATTGATAACGAAATTTTGCCACCTGTTTTAAGCACTTTTAATTTGAATGATAAAAGTGTTCCGCCAGAATTTATAGCATCTGCAGAAACGCCTGCATATTTAATTGAGCCATTTCCAATATTTTTGTCACCCATAAACAAAGAATTTGTGCTTACAGAATTAGACACTAATTGAAAATCAGATGTGTTAAAAAATACTGTAAAATTAACGCCTGCAAGCCCTGAATTTGCCGAAAGATTTACTGAAACAGTAATTGTATCACCCACTGATGCAGAAGACACTGTACTTACTGAAATTCTTGGATTTGCTGCATAAGATGGGATTACACCCATACAAAGAATTACTAATGCAAATAAAATGCTTAAAAGTTTTTTCATAGTTTGCACCTCACACAGTAATTATACAACACACTGTTTAAAAGGTCAATTGATATGATGTGAATGATACACTTTTCGTGTAATGTGTTGAGAATAATACTCAGTTAATTGCTTGCCGATAATTCGTGTATCACGCTCCATTTCTCGAAGAGTAGTGATTTTACTGTTAAGTTCATACAGTTCAATCCCGTTAAGTTGATTTTTACGGGCAGAATAACCTGAAATTATCTCTTTCAAATCCTCTGCCTGCTTCAAATATTGTTCTCCTAACTCATACAAAGTCATTTCTGCCTCCTTTCCATACCGAACATTTGTTCTGTACAAAAAGTATAATATCACAGTCAATAACTAAACTCAATAATAGCAAAAGAAAAACAGTCCAAATATTCGGACTGTTTAACAATATTTTTCATAACAAAAATTTTATATGAATTGGAAGTTGGCGGGCTCATTCAAATTCTTGTCTCCCCTGAAAGGGGAGATGTCACGAAGTGACAGAGGGGTTATACTCCCAACAAAACAAACCCCTCAGTCTCGCATTCGCTCGACAGCTCCCTTACTCGCCTGCCGGCTCAGAGAGCGCTAATTCGGCATCCACCGGATGCCCGCGCCCTTTCAGGTGAGCCGAGAAAACACCTATAAAACAATTCGCCAACCTCCAATTTATCAAACAAAAAGAGGGCTATGGTCAGCCCCCCTTAAAAGTTTATTTAATTATACTTTCTTAATCTTGTTAAGTTTTGCGTTTAAGTCAAGAAGTTCTTCTTTGTTCATTTTAAGACCTGTCATACCGAGCATACCGATAAGACGAAGTACTGTGAATCCGCCCATCATCTGCATCATACCCTCGTTCATTTCGAAACCGCCTTCACCTGCGCTCTGTTTTGCAGCTTCTGCGATTGGTCCCATAATCTGACCGAAGAGCATTTGTCCTTCTTTTACCATAAGAAGCTCACTCATTTTTGAGTTAAGTGACAAATATCCATCAACTTCTGTTACATCAAACCAGTTAAGGATTGCGCCCTTTTCTTTAAGTCTGTAATCTTCATTGAATGTTTCAACTTTACGGATTACACTCTGGTCACCATATTCACCTGCAACTGCCTGAATATGTGTAACACTTGCTGTATTTGGAACATCAAAATAGAAGAAGTGATTTTCACTTGTCTGTTTGCCAAGGCTCTTGCCATTTGCAACAAGCTCAACTTCAGGAAGATTAGAATAAACAGTAATCTTTGTAAGGTCTTCAACTCTGTCAACATAACGCTTGCCACAAATATGAACAAATGGGTCATCTGAAAGCCATGCTTTGTATGCATAGAAAGCATCTTTTTTGTATTTACGGTCAAAAGTCATAAGACCTTTATGGTTTTGTCCGTTTTCGCCACCTTCTGCACGAGCATCTGCACCGAAGTCAAACATATTCCAAACATGAGTTGCCCAGATGTATTTTCTTGTGAACAACTGTTTAATAAGCTCTTCGTGATAATATGCCTGATATTCTTCTGTGTAGTCACCTTGCTGTGGATTTGATGTGTGCCAGTTAAGAGCTTCACAACCATATTCACTCATACCAACAGGAATATTAGGGAATTTAGCATGGAAATTATCAAACCAAGGACCATTCATTGATGTGTCGCCACCGTACCAACCAAAATAGTGGTTATGTGAAACAACATCAGGAATCTGAATATATGGGTCATCCATACTGCACATTGAAACAACAGCAATAGTTGTAAGTCTTGTTTTATCCATTTCATGACAAAGGTCATTAAGGATGTTATGATTTTCAACAAGGTCTTCATTAGAGCCATTCATTGAAATTTCATTTGAAAGTCCCCAAACAACAATTGATGGGTGGTTATAATTCTGAACAATAAGTTCTTTCATCTGTGAAATTGTGTTTTCACGACCTGTTGGCATATGCTTTGAAATATATGGGATTTCTGCCCATACTACCATACCATATTCGTCGCAAAGGTCATAGAAATACTGGTCATGCTGATAGTGTGCAAGACGGATTGGATTTGCACCCATTTCATAGATAAATTCCATATCTTCTTTATGATGCTCAGGAAGAAGTGCATTACCATAACCCCATCTGTCCTGATGACGAGATACACCGCGAAGTGGGTATTCTTCACCATTAAGAATAAATCCGCGTTCAGGGTCAATCTGGAATGTACGGCAACCGAAACGGGTTGAAACCTTATCAATCACCTTGTCACCATCAAGAAGTTCGATTTCTGCAGTATAAAGATATGGATTTTTTCTACCATTCCAAAGAACAACATTTTTGATTTCAATTGTTTCTACTGCTTCGTCAGTTTTAAGTGTTGCTACAACATCACCCAATTTATCTTTAATGATGTAGTTAATCATCTGACCTGGCTTTTTATTTGTAACAAAAGATTCGAAAGTAACTTTTGCATCAGTGCCAACTACTTCAGGTGTAATTGCAATACCCTTGCCACCATAATAATCAAGTTCAAAATGACTTTCACTTACTGCAATAAGATTTACATCTCTGTAAAGACCACCATAGAAAGTAAAGTCTGCCATCTGTGGATAAACTGTTTCATTTGCAGAGTTATCAACAAGAATGCCAAGGCGTGTACCTTTTTTAAGAGCTTCTGTAATATCAACTCTCCAAGTAGAATAACCGCCATCGTGAGAAGCAAGTTTTTCACCATTCATAAACACAGTTGCAGATGAGTTTGCACCATTGATTTCAAGATAATATTTATCGGCTGTTGGAACTTCTTCCATATCAATATCTTTTACATAACAGCAAGTGCCACGATAGTAATCGTTGCCACCGTCCTGACCGTCAATAGCATTCCAACAATGAGGAACACTGACAAAGTCCCAATCAACTGGTGTTACTGCAGGAACTTCACTAACACCTTTACGGAATGACCATTTGTGATTTAAACTGATAACTTTTCTCATAATATGTACTCCTTTTCCTTTTGTTAAAAGTATAATAATTTACTCTTATATTTTAACTTAAAATGCAGTATTGTTGTGAGTAGAATTTTTATTGGTTTGTGGATAATTTATTGGATATTTATTTCGACAAATTTGAGTTTGTCTAACTGTTTTATATGCATTTTCTCGGCTCCCCTGAAAGGGCGCGGGCATCCGGTGGATGCCGAATTAGCGCTGTCTGAGCCGGCAGGCGAGTAAGGGAGCTGTCGAGCGAATGCGAGACTGAGGGGTTTGTTTTGTTGGGAGTATAACCCCTCTGTCACTTCGTGACATCTCCCCTTTCAGGGGAGACAAGAATTTGAAAGAGCCCGACAAACTCAAATTCATCAAACAAAAAGC
>JAZLBG010000012.1:0-7798 GCA_045613585.1 Candidatus Fimenecus sp.
CAGTTTTCTGGATGTGGCTTATTGCCATCGTTGGTAGTGCATCGGCGTTTGTTGAAAGCACACTTGCACAGATTTATAAGAAAAAAGGCCCTGATGGTTGCTATGGTGGACCAGCTTATTATATAGAATCAGCACTTCATAGTAAACCACTTGCAATTGTGTTCTCAATTCTTCTTATTCTTACATATGGTTTCGGCTTTAATATGCTTTGTTCATACAATTTGCAGTCAACATTTTCGGGTTACAGTTTTTATAATACAGAAACTTCTCCTTGGATTATCGGTCTTATTGTTGCAGTAGTTGTTGGATACTGTCTTTTTGGTGGTGGTAAGCGAGTAATCAAGGTTACTAGCTTTTTAGTGCCTATTATGGGTGTTGCTTATATTCTTGTAGCCCTTGTAATCGTGTTTATGAATATCGGACTTTTACCTGATATTTTCAAAACTATTTTTGCTGAAGCATTTGATTTTCAAGCTATTTTTGGTGGGTTCAGTGGCTCTTGTGTAATTTACGGAATCAAGCGTGGTCTTTTCAGTAACGAAGCAGGTGTCGGCTCTGCTCCTAACGCATCTGCATCTGCAGAAGTTAACCATCCTGTAAAACAAGGTCTTGTTCAGGTGCTTTCAGTATTTATTGATACAATTCTTATTTGTTCAGCAACTGCATTTATGTGTATGAGTTCAGGTGTTGAGCCGTCTGCAGAACTTTCAGGCGCACCTTATGTTCAGGCAGCACTTACACAAACTCTCGGTAAATTCGGACCAATTTTTATAACTGTTGCAATGATTTTGTTTGCATTCACAACTCTTATCGGTAACCTTTTCTATGTTGATAAATGTATTTTCCATATATTCGGCAAAAAGCCCGGTAAAGTATTTATGAGCATTTATTATGTAATTGCATCAGTAGTTATTTTTGTTGGTGCAGGACTTAGCGCTGACTTGCTTTGGGGTATTGCCGATGTTACAATGGGTGCTATGACAATTATTAATATGCCTGTAATTCTTTATCTCGGTAAATATGCTTATAAGGCATTAAAAGACTATGAGAAACAGCGTAAAGACGGTTTAGAACCTGTTTTCAAAGCGAAGAATATAGACTTACCACATAAAACTGATTATTGGAATTAGTACATATAAATCACTCTATACATAAACTGTATAGGGTGATTTTTTATGCGAAGTTTTGAATATAACAGAAATAATGCAGTTGAATATGCAAAAAGATGGGCATTGTCAAGAAATCCTCAATATTTTGACTTTCACGGAATAGGTGGGGATTGTACTAATTTTGCATCACAATGTATTTATGCAGGTGCAGGAGTAATGAATTATACACGTGATTATGGTTGGTATTATATTTCACCGGATGACCGCTCAGCCGCTTGGTCAGGTGTCGAATATTTATATAGGTTTTTAACATCAAATGTAGGCGTGGGTCCAATTGGTAAAGATATTGATTTAAGTAAGATTGAACTTGGTGATGTAATATTCTTAAATAACGGACAAAGACTCTATCATACGCTTGTTGTAACAGGATTTGATACTGATGGCGAAATTCTTATTTGTGCCCATACTAATGATTCATATATGCGACGATTAGATAGTTACAACTATTATTCAACTTTCCCAGTTCATATTGAAAAAGTTAATACTTGGTAAAAGAAAAAAGGATTGGAGTTTTCCAATCCTTTTGTGTTACATCTGCTCTAAAATATAGTTTTTAATATCTTCTAATTTACTTTCTTTCCATTTGCCTTCTTCGGCTTTTTCAGCAAGAGGGCAAATAATGTGGAAATCAAGTGTTTCACCGGGTACACGACCTGTTCTTAATGGCTCTGCAAAATGCTCTTTCCATTTCTCTTCACTTGCATTTTTGAATTCTTCAGGCTTTAAATAGGTCATTTGACGCTTTGTTGCGGCAATTAGCATCTTTGCAGATAATGGTGCTAAAAGGTCATATTCATCTTTCTGAACGTCAACAAATATGCGTGGAAGCTTATCTTTAATAATTTTTTCTTCACCACGAATAATTTTAAGTCCCATTGGCTCAAAAGTGAACTCATTTTCAGTAAAGTTAAGTTTAATAATCAATCCAATATCAGTATTAAACTGTGAACGCTGATAATCAGTATCAAAAATAAAGTTACCAAGTGAATAGAAAATTACTTTGTCGCCAACAGTTTCATAATTCATTGGTACATGTGGATGGTGAGCAACAACAATGTCTGCACCCATTTCGAGATACTTATGATATCTTTCACGAGTGTAAGGGGAAGGGAGTGGGGTGAATTCTTCACCTGCATGAGCTACAACAATGCACCAACGACAAGTTTTCTTGATTTCATCAATTGACTTTTGTATTTCGTCAAGGTCACTCCAACTGTAACAACCCGGCTTATCAATATCTGCTTTTCTGCAAGCACGTTGATAACCAACACCAAACATGCCAATTCCGCCTGCTTCATTAAGAATAACAGGTTTTCTTGCCTCGTCAATATTCATTCCTGCACCAATAGTTTGCACATTATTTTCTTTTGCAATTTTGAGTGTGCTTTCAATGCCATAAGCACCTGCGTCCATAATATGATTGTTGCAGATGTTCCATATATCTGATTTCATATTGTTTAGAACTTTTACAGCTTTTGGGTCAATAGTATGCAACAACTGTTGAACACCGCTTTGAGTAGTATTTTGTTCTGCAACCGCAACAGGACCTTCAACATTAGTAATAACGTGGTCAGCACTATGAAGAAATTGGAGTATTTCTTGTGATATTAAATTTTCATCATCCCATTTACCGTACATATATCGGTCAAAACCAATATCGCCAGTAAAAACTAATGAAGTTTTTTCTTTCATAAAAACACCTTGAATATTTATTAAAAAAGACCTCGTTTTTATTGCGAGGTCTTTTTGGTGCGGGTAGCAGGGGTCGAACCTGTACAC
Organism: Candidatus Fimenecus sp.; assembly: GCA_045613585.1. GTDB lineage: Bacteria > Bacillota > Clostridia > Oscillospirales > Acutalibacteraceae > Fimenecus. Next base: position 2,949 of record JAZLBG010000012.1, read on the forward strand.
CTCTCGGCACAAGATCCTAAATCTTGCGTGTCTGCCAATTCCACCATACCCGCATATTTCTTGCATATTATATCAAAGTTTTTTTTAAAATTCAATAGACAAATTCGTTATTATGTTATAAAATATATATGATTATTATGCCGTAATGGGCTTTGTTCAATTTGGAGGTAAAAATTATGGGATTTATGAAAACTCGTTGGACAGATAAGGTTGACAGAAATAATCCGTTGCCTGAATATCCTCGTCCACAAATGGAGCGTAGTGACTGGATGTCACTTAATGGCGTTTATGATTATGCTATTAAAAGTGCAAATTGCGAATGGGCAGAAGATTTTGATGGTGAAATTGTTGTTCCTTTTGCTGTTGAAAGCATGCTTTCAGGAGTACAAAAACAATTACTCCCAAGTCAGCGCCTTTGGTATAAAAAAACATTTACAGTACCTGAAAATATGAAAGGTAAGAACATTCTTCTTAACTTTGCCGCTGTTGACTGGCAGTGTAAGGTATATGTGAACAAATCACTTGCTGGCACACATACAGGCGGTTATGCGACTTTTACACTCGATATTACAAGTTTGCTTAATGATGGTGAAAACGAGCTTGTTGTATGCGTTTACGACCCAACAGAAAAAGGTTGGCAACAACGTGGTAAACAGGTCATTGATACTCATGGTTTCTGGTATGTTGCAACTTCAGGTATTTGGCAGAGCGTTTGGCTTGAAGCAGTTGATGCTTGTCATATTACAAAACTTCGTATGATTCCTGATATTGACGAAAAAACACTTAAAGTCAAAACTTTTGCAACAGAAGAAAATCTTGGTGTTAAGGTTACAGTTTTTGATGGCGAAACAATTGTATCTGAAAACACAATTTCAATGGATGACGAAATTAAATTTGATGATATTAAGCTTTGGTCACCTGAAAGCCCATTCCTTTATGACCTCAAAATAGACCTTGTAAAGGATGGAAAAACTGTTGATACGGTTAAGAGTTATGTTGGTATGCGCAAATTCTCAATGGAAAAAGATAATTACGGTTTACCAAGATTTTTCTTAAACAACGAGCCATATTTCCAAAAAGGTCTTCTTGACCAAGGCTACTGGTCAGATGGTGGTATGACACCTCCAACAGACGAAGCAATGATTTATGACATCGAAACAATGAAGAGATTAGGCTTTAATATGATGCGCAAACATATTAAAGTTGAACTTGACCGTTGGTATTATCACTGTGACCGTCTTGGTATGCTTGTATGGCAAGATATGGTTAGTGGTGGTGAATACATAGGAACATTCTTAGCTGGTGTTTGCCCATTCTTTGGCGTTCATGTTAAAGATGATAAATATAAGGCTTTCAAGCGTGGTGAAAAGAAATGGCGTGACGAGTTTAAGCGTGAACTTAACGAAATGCTTAATCAGTTATTTAATCACACTTGTATTTCTGTTTGGGTACCATTTAATGAAGGTTGGGGTCAGTTTGACTCAGTTCAAATTGCAACAAGCGTTAAAAATTTTGACCCATCAAGACTTGTTGACCATGCTAGCGGTTGGCATGACCAAGGAGCAGGTGACTTTAACAGTATGCACAGATATACTGTTCCTGTTACAGGTCGTAAAAATGATGGTAGAATTTTTGCACTTACAGAATATGGTGGATATAGCCGTGTTGTTAGCGACCATACTTGGGATGAATCAAAGAGTTTTGGTTATATGATGTATAAAACTAAGGATTCTCTCACAAAAGCATATAAGAGTTTACATGAAAAACAGGTTATTCCACTTATTGATAAGGGTTTAAGTGCTACAGTCTATACTCAGGTTAGTGACGTTGAAAACGAAGTTAATGGTATTATGACTTATGACCGTGAGCATATTAAGATTGATGAAGATGTTATTATTGATATCAATAAAAAGCTTACAATTATGAAATAATATGAAAAGTAATAAACAAAAGTTGAGAATACTTTATATTATCGACATTCTTTCTAGTAAATCAGACGAAGACCATTTATTATCTGCAAATGATATTATTAGGTATCTTAAAGAAGATTATGATATAGATTGTGAACGAAAAACTGTATATGACTGTATAGACTGTCTTAACGATTATGGATTTGAAATTATAAAATCACAATCTCCTCGTGGTTATTTTATGGTTCCATATCATTTTGAAATAGCTGAACTTCGTTTGTTGCTTGATGCTGTACAATCTGCAAACTTTATTTCTGCAAAAAAGACAAAAGCTTTACTTAAAAAGTTTTCTGCATTTGCCAGTGAATATCAATATAAACGACTTGAAAAACAGGTTTATATTGATAACAGAAATAAGTGCTTAAATGAAAATATTTTTTATAATATTGACACTTTAAATAATGCTATTTTACAGAAAAAACAGGTTGAAGTGATTTACAGACGACGTAAGGTTGTTGAAAGTAATCGTGCTCAATATGAAGAAAAAACTATGATTATAAACCCATATGCACTTATTTGGTCAGATGATCATTATTATCTTGTTGGTAATTATAGTAAGTATGATAATCTAATTCATCTTCGCGTTGACCGTCTTAAGAGTGTAACAATTACTGAAATATCTGCTCGTCGGTTTTCTGAAGTATCTTCATATTCAACATCATTTGATACAGCTGATTATAGTAACAAGCATTTATCAATGTTTGCAGGTGACATTAAACCTGTGGAACTTATTTGTAAAAATGAAATCATTGAAGAATTTATTGATAGATTTGGAGAAAAATGTCATATGAAGGCTTTTGATGATAAACATTTTATCGCAAAATTTGATGTGGCTGTGACAAATGGTCTTGTTTCGTGGATTATGCAGTTTGGAGACAGTATAAAGGTAAGAGGTCCAAAAGAGTTAAAAAATATGATAATAGATAAAACTAGTGCAATTTTGTCTATGTATAATGACTAAAATGAATTTTTTTCAACAAATCTGTGCTTAAGACTTGAAAAAATTTAATCATTAGTATAGAATATTCTGTGGTAAAAAATTAATTTATTATATCTTTGAAAGGATGTATTTTCAATGAGCAGTGCATTAAACAAAAAGACAGTTGAAGATTTACAAGTAGCTGGCAAGAAAGTTCTTGTTCGTTGCGACTTCAACGTAAAAATGGAAAATGGCGTAATTACAAGTGACAAGAGAATTGTTGCTTCATTGCCAACAATCAAATATCTTATCGAAAACGGTGCAAAAGTAATTCTTTGCTCACACCTTGGTCGTCCAAAGGGTGAAGTAGTTCCTGAATTCTCACTTGCTCCTGTTGCTGCAAGACTTTCTGAGCTTCTTGGTCAAGAAGTTAAAATGGCAAAAGACGTTGTTGGTGAAAGTGCACAGGCACTTGCAGCTGACCTTAAAGATGGTGAAGTTCTTCTTCTTGAAAACGTTCGTTATGAAAAAGGCGAAACAAAGAATGACCCAGAACTTAGCAAAAAGTTTGCTGACCTTGCAGAACTTTATGTAAATGATGCTTTTGGTTCAGCTCATAGAGCTCACTCTTCAACAGCTGGTGTTGCAGAACATCTTCCAGCAGCTTGTGGTTACCTTATTCAGAAAGAAATCGAATTTATCGGTGGTGCTCTTGAAAATCCAAAGAGACCTCTTGTAGCAATCCTTGGTGGTGCTAAAGTTTCTGATAAAATTGGCGTTATCACAAACCTTATTGACAAGTGTGATACACTTATCATTGGTGGTGGTATGGCATACACATTTATGAAATCACTCGATTACAGTATTGGTACATCACTTCTTGAAGCAGATAAAGTTGAACTTGCTGCTGAAATGATGAAAAAAGCAGAAGAAAAAGGCGTTAAATTCCTTATTCCTGTTGATAACAAAGTTGGTAGAGAATATGCACCAGATACAGAAGCAATGGTAGTTGAATCATGCAAGATTCCTGAAGACTGGATGGGTCTTGATATTGGTCCTAAGACTCAGGCTATTTTTGCTGATGCTGTTAAAGATGCTGGTACAGTAATTTGGAATGGTCCTATGGGTGTTTCTGAATGGGAAGCATTCGCGTCAGGTACAATTGCAGTAGCAACAGCTATTGCTGAAAGTGATGCAATTTCTATTATTGGTGGCGGTGATTCAGCTGCTGCTATTCAAAAACTTGGTTTTGCTGACAAGATGTCACACATCTCAACAGGTGGCGGTGCATCTCTTGAATATCTTGAAGGTAAAGAACTTCCAGGTATCGCAGCACTTAATGACAAATAATTAAAATAATTCGGGAGGACTTTTAATGGTCCTCCCACAATTTGCAATAAGGAGTAAATAAAATTATGAAAAAAGAACTTCGTAGAGCAGTTATCGCAGGTAACTGGAAAATGAATAACACACCTTCACAGGCAAAGGCACTTATTGAAGAAATGAAACCTCTTGTAGCTGGTGCGGATTGTGATGTAGTACTTTGTGTACCATTTATTGATATCCCAGCAGCCGTTGAAGCAGCAAAAGGTTCAAACATTAAAATTGGTGCAGAAAATGTTCACTTTAAGGCATCTGGTGCTTATACTGGTGAAATTTCAGCAGATATGCTTAAAGAAGCAGGCGTTGAATATGTTGTAATTGGTCATAGCGAAAGAAGACAGTATTTTGGTGAAACAGACCAAACTGTAAACCTTCGTTCACTTGCAGCTCTTAATGCTGGTCTTAAAGCAATTATTTGTGTTGGTGAAACTCTTGAGCAGAGAGAACTTGGTTACACAGAAACACTTCTTAAATTCCAGACAAAGATGGCTCTTACAAATGTAACAAAAGAACAGCTTAAAGATGTTATCATCGCTTATGAACCAGTTTGGGCTATTGGTACAGGTGTTACAGCTACT
>JAZLBG010000013.1:0-25999 GCA_045613585.1 Candidatus Fimenecus sp.
GAACTCAGGTTTTGCCTCATAATTATAGAGAACATAATAACCTTCAGCTTCATCATTGATAAGGTAAGCAAGTCTTCTCTTACCCCACTCATCAACGCTTTCAAGAGTGCCGTTTGATTCCATAAGAGCCTTGAATTTTTCTGCAAGCTCTTTTGCAGCTTCTTCACCCTTTGCAAGTGAGAAAACCATAATAGTCTCATACTTTGACATTCTTTTACACCTCCTTGTGGACTTTGCCCCTCGAACTCTCCTCGAGAGGAAGGATATGGATTTTGAAAAATTTATCCATAGCAAATATGAATTGTAACAAAAAAAGGCCTGATTGTCAAGCCTTTTCTTTCATTTCTTTTATTTTAGAGAGTTTAGGTAATTCACGTTTTTTACGAATATAAATCTTTTCTTGATATTCACCGTCATCACACTTTTCAACCACAACCATAAACAACGTTACAAGCATTAAATATGGAAGCGGACAAAGAATACCAGGATTTACAAGTGACATCATTTCAAGACTTATGTAAGACAAGAAAATGGTCATATTAAAAAGTGTAGCCTTTTTCCAGATAAGCATATTTCTTCGAATAAACTGATACACAAACGCTACAATACCTACAACGCCAAAACTTGCTGCAATTTGAATAGGCTCGTTATGATACCAACACAGCGCAAATTCAACAGACGCGTGCACATCACGATTACCCATATAACCAAGACCAGTGCCAAAAATAGGACGTGTTAAGAAATCGTTAATTCCACGAGCATAGTGAATTGCTCGGACTTCTGTGCTTTCACCCATCAAAAAGGCATTGATGGCATTAAATAATCTGTCAAGAGTATAACCTAAAACCTCGGTTATCTGCGGTGAGAAAGTTAAAAATCCAAATACAAGACAAAGAATAACAATAACATATGTTAAACGTCTTCTGCGGTCATAAAGCATATACATTACTATACACATTACTATTTCAATTGAACCAAAAACCATACCGCCACGAGAGCCAGTAAGCAAAAGTGCAAAATAGAATAAAAAGCCTAATATAATTGCAGATGGTTTTTTGTTAGCCATCAAAAATGCAAAAGGCATAATAATCATCATAATTGTTGAGAAATTATTTCGCCACTGCATAAATAAAAGTCCTTGACGGTCAATAACAGTATTAACATTCAAAAGATAATGCACTATTATCATAAATGATGCAAAGCATCCTGCTACCACCATTATTTTCGTAAGCATATCAAGTAATGAATAGTCTTTTCTTACGCTTATATGGGCATAAAAATAAGAGTAAATAAGTACCATTCCAAAGCCTAAGCCCAACATATGATATATTGAAGTTGGTGCTAAATATTCTTCTGGCGATATAAAACCGATACCACCAAGAATAATTGATGCTGATACAAACATCATAGGTTTAAATTGTGAGCCTTTTGTTGTAAGAGGCTTCCAATATGCTACAACATAAAACAGCACCATAGGAATAAGTGGTATTGCAAACCATTTATATTGCATAAAATCGTCAAAGGAATCATAACACCTTATTGCAATAAGATATGTAAACATAAAAGGTATAAGGCTTGTCATTAAATCGCCACTTATAACCATTGTGATACCTATAATATATGCAAAAAAGATAGTTCCTGTAATTTCAACCTTTGCTTCAGGCATATAGGATGATGCTGTTACAATCACACCTGCAATGCAGAACAAAAAGGTAATCCATTTATCACTTAAAAGGAATGTTCTTAATTCTTGTATTCTTTTTAGTGCTTTTTCTGATTTAAAAATCAATTCCATCGCAATAACTCCACATAATTTATCATTATAATTATATATGAAAATCTCTTTTTTTCAATAAAAGTTACAAAACCTTAATAATTATTACAAAATTCTTACAGATTTAATGTTTTACTTTTCTCTTAAGTGTGTTACAATTATTTCAGGTGATGATATTATGATTTTATCAATAAACAACATTACAAAAAGTTTTGGCGAAAAGCAAGTGCTTAATGGCGTTTCATTTTCTGCGCAAAGTGGAAAAGCTGTTGGTATTTTAGGACGAAATGGTGCAGGTAAAACTACACTTATTCGTATTATTATGGACGTTTTTGGTGCTGATAGCGGAAACGTTTTGCTTGATGGCAAGCCAATACGCCAACAAAACATAAAAATCGGCTATCTTCCTGAAGAACGCGGACTTTACCCAAAAAACAAAATTATGGAGCAATTAATCTATTTTGCTTCTCTTCAGGGCATCGATAAGAAAACTGCAACAAATACAGCGAATTCTCTTTTTAAACGCCTACAAATTGAAGAATACAAAAATCGTCGTCTTGATACCTTATCAAAGGGCAATCAACAAAAAGTTCAACTTGTTGCAACACTTATTGCAAATCCTGATATAGTTATTCTTGACGAGCCATTTTCAGGACTTGACCCTGTAAACGCCTCAATGCTAAAAGATATTGTCAAAGATTTAATTGCAAATGGCAAGCTTGTGCTTTTCTCAAGCCATCAGATGAACTATATTGAGGAATTCTGCAATGAAATTCTTATTCTTAATGGCGGTAAAATAGTGCTTGGTGGTGCAATTAAAGATATTAAACGTAGTTACGCGAGAAATATTATTGAAATTATTGCTGATAATCCACAAGAAATTGCAAATTTTCTTAACTCGTCAACTTTTGACTTTATTAAAAGAGTTACCAACGAAAGCGATAGGCTTACAATAACACTTAAAGACGAGCGATTTAAAGATAAACTTATGGAAACGCTTTCACAATTTGGTAATTCTATTGACGCTTTTACAGTTAAAGAGCCTACTCTTAATGAAATTTTTGTGTCATATACGGAGGGGCAAATATGAAACAATTTTTTACAGTATTTAAATTTGAATTTACTAATTTTATTAAAAACAAGGTTTTTATTGGTCTTACTTTAGCTTTAGCCTTTATAATTGCAATTGTAACATTCTTTCCAAGATTTTCAAACGGAAAAGACATTTCAATTGATTTCGGTGATAATTCTGTAACCAGGCTCCTTATTGTTAACCATTCGGGTGATGAAACATTAACTGAAGACTTAAAATCGGCTTTAACGGATTATGAAATCACAGTTGGTAAGCATAATCTTGATGAAGTGAAAAAACTTGTACAAAATGCAGAATATAAAATTGCGATTATACTCAACTCACCTCTTGATTATCAATATGTTGTCAATAATTTAGGGCTTTATGACACCACAACCTATGCTATAAATGAAGTGTTAATTTCGGCTTATAAAACTGATTATCTTACAAATGCAGGGCTTAGCGAAGAAGAAATAACTGACTTTATGAACGCTTTCATAACAACAGAGTCAGTGGTTGTAGGTCAAGACCAGACACAAAGCTTTTTCCATGCATATGTGCTTATGATGTTACTTTATATGGCTGTACTTGTTTATGGTCAGTTGGTGGCTCAAAGCGTTGCCACTGAAAAAAGTTCAAGAGCTATGGAGTTGCTTATAACATCAGCAAATCCTAAAAGCCTTATTTTTGGTAAGGTTATAGGCACAGGGGTTGCAGGTCTTGTTCAAATTACACTTATACTTTTGTGGGGTGTTATCTGTATAATACTCAATAAAGAATATCTTATGGGAAATGAAGTGTTATCAATGTTTATGAGCATTTCACCATCAGTTATTGTTTATACAGTTGTATTTTTTGTGCTTGGTTTCGGACTTTATGCATTCTTAAATGGTGCTATGGGGTCAATGGCGTCAAAGCTTGAAGATGTAGGCACTCTCACCATGCCAGTTATGTTTACTTTTGTAATTAGTTTTATTGTTACAATATCATTTATGAGTGCTGATAGTATCAGTAATCCTATAATTAACATTTTATCATATATTCCATTTACTGCACCAATGGCTATGTTTGCCAGAATTTGTATGGGTACAGCAAGTCATACTGAAGCATTGATTTCAGTTGTTATTCTTATAATATCAATTTATGGCGTTGGCAGACTTGCAGTTGCAATTTATAAAATAGGAATTTTAATGTATGGCAAACCACCAAAATTCAATGAAATTGTAAGAGCATTAAAGAATAATAAGAATTCATAAAAAATTAAAAAATTATATATTTTTATTCAACATTTATATGATATTCTTTAATCAAGGTCAGGAAAACAGAACCTGACCAAATCCCCTTTCATTTTCATTCTCCTTTTAAAAGAAAAGAGCTTTCATACGAAAGCTCTTTTTTTTGTATTTAATTGTTTTTTGTAATTACACTTTTACACCATTAACCACTTTGTATTTTTTGCCGTTGTAGGTTACTGTGCCTGTGTATGATGTTTTAACACCTTTCTTCACATAGTACCATTTGCCATCTGTATGTTTTACGAGTCCTGTGTAGCTTGTATTTACCACACCAGATTTCACATAGTACCACTTGCCATTGTACTTAACAAGACCATTGAATGATGTCTTTACACCGCTCTTTACATAGTAGTATTTACCATCAGTATGTTTTACAAGACCTGTATAGCTTGTATTTACTACACCTGATTTTACATAGTACCATTTGCCATTATATTTAACAAGGCCATTGAATGATGTCTTAACGCCATTCTTTACATAATAGTATTTACCATCTGTGTGTTTTACAAGACCTGTATATGTAGTCTTAACACCATCTTTTACGTGATACCATTTGCCATCTGTATGTTTTACAAAGCCTGTATAACTTGTATTTACTACACCTGATTTTACATAATACCATTTGCCTGAATGTTTATAGAGCCCTGTAAACGATGAGTCTTTAACACCATCTTCTACATAGTACCATTTGCCATTATACTTTGTAAGACCTGTATAATCATAGTTAACTTTACCATCTTTTACATAACACCAAGTATCGCCAACTTTGTAAAGCCCTGTTTCTGATGTTGGAATACTACCAAGAGATTCAAATAAATAGCCATTTCCATTAGCATAAGTTTCTGCATATGTGCCTTTGTAGCCTTTAATTATGCCACGTTTAGACCCAATAAAAGATACACTTGCTGGGATTGTTATACATTCTAAATTGTATGAATCTTCAAATGCTCCATATTTAATTGCTTTCACTGTATTAGGAACAACATATGATGTTGCTGTTTTACCACTTGGATAATGAATAAGTTCACTCTTATCTTTATTAAACAAAACGCCATCTTTTGAAGAGAACCATTTATTACTTGATGATACATTAACTTCTTTTAATTTTTTTATATCTGCAAAAGTAATTCCAGACACATCAACCGCTTCTCGACGACCAATTTTAATTAAACTGCTAGGTAATGTTAAGCTTGTTAAATCACCACAACCACTAAAAGCACAATCTGCAATAGTAATTGTACCCGACTTTATGGTGTATTCACCCGACAAATCACTATTTGTTTTTACTAAATGATTGCCTATATACAACACACCTTTTTCCCAATTGTTTTCATCATTACAATATGCCGTACCACTAAAAGCCATTCTCTCAATATAAACACTGTTATCAGGAATTATAATATCACTCAAATTAATGCAGTCATAGAATGCACCAACACCAATTGAAGTAACAGTATCAGGAATAATAACACTTTGCAAACTTGCACAACCTTCAAAAGCCCAATAATCAATTGATGTTACAATATAGCCATTCACTTTTGATGGAATTGTGATTTTGGTTGCAGAACCTTCATAACCTGTAACACTTACTTCACCATCACAGTAAGCATCAATTGCATAACTAAAATCACCATAAGTAAAATACCCTCCTACACCTGCATCTGCAAATGATGGTATTGCTATAGCAGTTAAAATTGTTATGACTGCCAATGCAACAGCTAAAATTTTGCTTGATTTTTTCATTAAATCAACTCCCATATTTTCATAATATCATAGTAACACTTTTTTGCAATATTTTCAATGTTACAACATACTAAATTTTGCTATTGAGATTTGGTTATTTTGACTATATTAGAATTGGGGTTGAAATTATTATTTACTTTGGAAGAGATTCTTCGTCGCGATGCTCCTCAGAATGACATTTTGAATTGGTTTGACAAATTTGAGTTTGTCGGGCTAATTGAATGGTGTCGTTTTGCCTCCCTCTGACGAGGTGCGGGTGTCCGGTGGACACCTCTGCAAAGCAGAAGCACCGAGAATTAGGTGGCAACGCGTTAGCGTTGACGGAGGGAGAGATAGGCTTTAATAGGCGTTTTTGACTACCCCTCAGTCAACTTCGTTGACAGCTCCCCTGACAAGGTGAGCCGAGAAAATTCATATAAAACAGTTAGACAAACTCAAATTTGAAAGCAAAAAACGGGAGCTATGCTCCCGCCTTACATTAATATTCGAATATTACTTTATATATTAAGCGTTGCTAATCCGCCTTCACTTGTTTCGCGGTATGCAGCGTGAATATCAAGTCCTGTTTTTCTCATTGTTTCAATAACATTATCAAGAGAAATTTTTCTTGTTTCACTTAAAAAACTTGCAAGGTTAACCGCATTTATTGCTCTCATAGCAGCAACTGCATTACGCTCAATACAAGGAATTTGCACAAGACCACAAATTGGGTCACAAGTAAGCCCTAAATGATGCTCAATAGCAATTTCTGCGGCATATTCAATCTTACCTCTTTTAAGACCGAATAATTCGCCAAGCGCTGCTGATGCCATAGCACAAGCTGTGCCAATTTCTGCCTGACAACCACACTCTGCGCCTGAAATTGATGCATTTGTTTTAACAAGATTGCCTATAAGTCCACCTGTTGCTAATGCCTGTAATATTTGACGGTCAGTATAACCGTGTTTTAACTGCATATAATAAAGTACTGCAGGAAGCACACCAGATGCACCACAAGTTGGTGCTGTAACTATTGTATGACCTGATGCATTTTGCTCACTTACTGCAAAAGCATAAGAGCAGACCTCACGATTTTCACGGGTTTCTGCACTTTCACCAATATGCTCCATATTATATAAATATTTTGCTTTTTTCTGCACATCAAGTCCGCCAGGGAGAACACCTTCATCTTCAATACCACGCTCAATAGCGTCTTTCATTGTTTTCCAGACTTTTGCGAGGTAATCCCAGATATATTCACCCTCAACCTCGTCAACATATTGCCAAAGACGATATTTTTTCTCTTTGCAATATGCTTTGATGTCAGAAAAAGTGCTTAATTCATAAACGATAGGTTCTTTAGCGGATGATGAGCCATCAAACTCAATTCTGCCACCGCCAACACTTAAAACCCTTGCAAAATCAACCTGTTCACCATTTTTATATGCAAACATATCCATTGTGTTAGGATGGTCAATAGCAGTATTATCAAAATCGAACTCCACTTTGCAAGGCATTGGTGCTAATGTGTTTTCAATAACAGAGTCAGTACAGTGACCCTTGCCTGTTTTTGCAAGTGAGCCATATAAAATCACCTTAAATTCGTCGGCATCTACATTCTTTTCTTTGAAAATCACACAAGCTTTTTCTGGGCCCATTGTGTGTGAACTTGACGGACCACAACCAATTCTATAAAGTTGATTAAGAGATTCCATTCCGTTCATAAGGGATTTTTTTGAATTAATATCGTTTGTCATAAAACTTTACTCTCCGTCATTGACAATTTTATCATACACTCTTTGACAGTTGTTTTTATCACTATATGCAAAGAATTTATCAATTCTTTCACGATACATATCTTTAAGCTGACAACCATTTTCCATATACTCAATAACACGATTAACAGTTGAATCAAGGTCATACTCAACCTCACCAAAACTGTCTTTAATATCATCAAAATAGCCACCACTTGAAGTGTGACCACCTGAATAAAATTCATCTGCATCAAAGAAGTTATACACTAACGGTTTTCTCATATATGCAAAGTCAAACACTGCTGATGAATAGTCAGTAACAATTAAATCGCTATGTGCATAAATATCAGTATATGAAACATCACCTGCAAAGAAGTCAACATCATCATGCTTTGTGAAAAGGTGAATATGGTCCTGAATGTTAGGATGTGGCAAGAAACTGATTTTATAACCATATTTTTTAGCAGCTGAAATGAGTCTTTCATCATTCAACAAGCTATTGTAATATGTGAAATATCGACTTTCTTCAAAATCAGGAATCAAGTGCCAACCGCCTGTTTCTGGATTTCTGCCTCTTGTAAGATATTTTCGCCATGTTGGCATAATGGTTATTCTTCGTTGAGAGTCCTCGTAAAGTCTGTCCCAACGAGGAAGTCCTGTAAGCCACACTTCTTTTTCTGTGTAGTGATAACCCTCTTCAACAATTGACTTCCATTCACCATGGGCAGATGTTACAAAGCCAAAAATATTTTTATTGTATCTGTTAAGCCACGTTGCAAAATTATATTTAATAACGCCGTGTTGTAAAAATACAACGCGTTTTTCAGCAAGAATATCTTTATAATATGCACGATAAACACCAAACTGGTCATAAGAATCATTACCCAACTGGCTTGTTAAAATACAATCACTTAAAAGAATAAGCAATCTATTTTTGTATGTATTTTTAGCAACAACTGGACCAATCTTTTTGAGTCTTTCAAAATCAGTACAATCTTTTCTTATAACAAATCTTGCATCAATTTCAGGGTGGTTTTCGCGCATATAACGGAAAATTGCTTCGCCATTATCTCCCGCTTTTTCACCACGGTCAGAAATCAACCACACTGGTTTTTTCTTGAAAAACCTAATAATTGGAAGAACAAATCTTGAAAAAGCAGCCTCTTTACTACGCTTGTTTTTTCTTGTAAGAAGTGCAAGCATTAGCTTGATTCGTTTTCTCCAAAGTCTTACAAATGTTTCTTTTTGTACTACTATACCTGCTTTTTTTACAGATAAAATCCAACCATTTGTATTGTAATAAGATGCAACAAATGAGTTTGTTATTGGAGAAAAATATCTGTAAGAATATCTTTTTGTGAAAACAGTAACATCATCTATTTCTAACGCTAATCTTACTGTGAAAATATCGTCACACTCTTGCAAAGGAATTTTAACCATAAAGCCTTCTGCTCTTTGAATATTTTCACCTAATGACATTACAAAAGAGTTTCTATCAATTTTTTCTGCAACATATTCTTTATTGTTTATGCAAGCTTTAATCTTAAAATTTTTATATGGCATATCAAAAACAAGATAATGCCCATCAATAATAAGAGTATTGTCTTTCACCTTTACAAACTCTACTCGTGCAGTAAAGTTGGATGCAAAGAAAATTGGCTCATTATCATAAACAAGATTAATATTATTTTCAGTTTTTACAAGCTCAGGTCGCTTTTTATATTTAATATTCAACGCTGAAAACTTGAATTCTCTTGAAATATTCTTTTGAGCCATAATAATATCATTATCAATATTGCTTATAACTTCAGAAAGCATATTCAAGTAACTTGTTTTTTCTTCTTCAGATATTACCTCAGTATCAATTTCAGGAACTTTAACTCTCCACTGCATATCATACATAATTGCATATTGAGTAAATTTAGGAACATAGCCTAATTCTTTTTTGCACTTATTAATTAATGATAAATGGAAATTTTCAACAGTTGCAGTGTACCACTTTGGATTTTTAAGAGAGTTGTTAATCGCAGAAAAACCGCCAGTTGTTCTTGCCCTGTAAAGATATTGACAGCCTCTGACTACACCAAGAGTCTGCTTATCTAAAAGGAGCTCTTGCACATACAAGCCATCTTCAGCATATGCAAGTTCTTCGTTAAATCTTTTATTTTTAATTGCATCTGCTTTAATAAATGAGCTTGCCGCTGAAAGATGAACAAAATCAAAATCTTTATTCAAATCAACAACTCGTGTTTTTTCAAATTTAAAATTAAGAATATGTCCGCCTCTTTTGCCATCAAAATATATTAATGGTACACCCGCTATATCTGTCTTATCATAATTTTTTTCGAAGAACTCCCACACTTTTGACAAAGTGTTTGAAGTAAATTTATCGTCTGAGTCAATAAAATTAACATACTTACCTTGCACTAATTCAAGGCCTGCATTTCTGGCAGATGAAACACCGCCATTTTCTTTATGAATAACAACAATGTTGTCAGGATATTTTTGAGCATATTCATCACATATTGCGCCACTATTGTCAGGAGAGCCATCATCCACAAGAATAAGCTGAACATTTTCAAAGCCTATATCCTGATTGATAAGACTTTCTATTGTTTCTGCAACAAACAATTCAACATTATAAACCGCAGACACAATAGAAAACTTATATTTATATTCTGCCATATCCATCCGTCCTCTTACTTCTCAAATGATGATTTTTCAGGGAATTTTGCTTCAAAAATATCAATAATCTGTTGCTTTTTCTCTTCAAAATCTTCTGTTTTTGCATTGTCGTTAATACAAATAAGCGCGTGAGTCTGATTTTTCAAATCCTCACAAAGTCTGTTAAAATTCTTTTTCTTTACATGATAGCAAAAAGCAAAATCACCACGACGAACATTAAACTTACCATCTGCTAATTGCCAATATTTCATAACCCACTGATTAACATCACCATTTTTACGGAATTTATGGCGACAAGTTTCATCTAACACATCAAATTCTTCTGCCCATACAGTCTGGAATGTAGACTTTAAGAAATTGTTTGAAACGTGTTGATTGTAAAATCCAGGAAACCAGAGCCAAGGATAAAGTAAAACATTTTTAGTGACATTCATATAACCATTTTTAGGGTTATACCACTTTTTCCAATCCTTTTTCATAACTTTTTTCTTGTTGAAATGAGAATTAATAACAACAAGGTCTGCCGCATGGAAAAAGCCTGCACTATCTTTGCCAAAATAGATACAGTTAATCGCGCCAACATCTAAAGGGAGACCATCTTTGAAAAAATCTTCAGGCTTTACAGGTCTATTAATAAAATTATCATCATTAAAATAAACAAACTGCTCTGCTAAACCTTCAATTCTATGTAAATTCAATTCTATTGTGTGAGAACTGAATGTTGGAAGATATTCTTCTGAAATATAATCCTTGTGATTTACAATATTAAGTTTAGGATTAGTTGTGTCAAGCCACTCTGGCAAATGACCCCAAGTTACAAAATGGATTTTATTAACCCATGGTGCATATTTTTCAACAGCCCTGAACCAATATTGAAGATTATCCCAATCTCTGTAACGCACTTCACTATTTGAACTTGTAACAACACTACCATCATACTGTGCTTTTTCTTTTCGCCATTCAGGGTCACTACCATCAACCCATATCATGACAAAATCTATTGGCTTATTAGTTTCGGGTTTCATTCAAAATCCTCTTTTCATTTTTCAAATGATGATTTTTCTGGAAAATTATGCTGAAAAGCATCAATTACTACTTGCTTTTTGTTTTCAAAATTTTCCGTATTTATTGTATCGTTTATACAAATAAGAGCGTGTGTTTTTTGCTCTAACTCTTTACATAAATCTTTAAACATTTCGTTATCAATATGATAACACTGGGCAAAATTTGCATCACGCACTGTGAAGTTACCCTCCGCCATTTGCCAATATTTCATAACCCACTGATTAACATCACTCTTTTTGCGGAATTTATGTTGACATGTTTCGTGAAGCGTATCATAAGCCTTGTCCCACACAGTTTCAAATGTGGATTTTAAAAAGCTGTTAGGAGTATGCTGACAGTACATTCCCGGAAACCAAGGCCAAGGAAATAAAAGTGCTGTGCGAATAACGTTTTTAAATCCATTTTTAAGGTTAAACCACTTTTTAAAGTCGCGTTTCATACATAAGTGCTTGTTAAAATTATCATTGATAACTTCAATATCCGACCCGTGAAAATGGCCTGCGCTATCATCTGCAAAATAAATACAATGTACCGCCGCAGTGTCACAAGGAAGACCCTCTTTGAAAAAATCTTCAGGTGAAACAGGTTTGTTTAAAAATGTGTCATCATTAAAATAAACAAACTGCTCTGCTAAACCTTCGATTCTATGCAAATTTAATTCTATTGTATGAGAACTGAATGTTGGAAGATATTCTTCAGGTATATAATCTTTGTGATTTACAATATTAAGTTTCTCGTTAGTTGTATCAAGCCACTCTGGTAAATGCCCCCAAGTTACAAAATGAATTTTATTAACCCATGGTGCATATTTTTCAACAGCTCTGAACCAATATTGAAGATTATCCCAATCTCTGTAACGAACTTCACTATTGGCGGTTGTTACAACTGTGCCATCATATTGTGCTTTTTCTTTTTGCCATTCAGGGTCACTACCATCAACCCATATCATAACAAAATCTATTGGTTTATTACTCATAACAAATCCTTAACGCATAAATTCGTCATACTTTGGAAGAACTTCCGCAGTAGTGCCATACATTTTCATTTCACCATCATGAATCCAAAGAACATTATCGCAAAGATTTTTAATTGTATCTGAGCTATGAGAAACAATTAAAACTGTTCTGTCTTCATTTGAAATAAGTTCTTTCATTTTTGCATAACTCTTTTTCTTGAACTTTGCATCACCAACTGACAAAACTTCGTCAATAAGTATAATATCTGTTTCAAGAATTGCAGTAATTGAGAATGCAAGTTTTGAATACATACCACTTGAATATGATTTTACAGGACGGTCAATGAAATCACCAAGTTCTGAAAATTCAATTATTTCATCAAGTTTTGCATCAATAAATTCTCGTGGAAATCCTAAAAGCATACCTGAAAGATAAATGTTTTCACGGCCTGAAAGTGCATTTTGAAAACCAACACCAATTGAAAGAAGTGAAATTGTATTACCATGTAAATCGATTTCACCCTCGTCAGGTGAGAAAATGCCTGCAATAGCGCGAAGAAGTGTTGATTTACCACTACCGTTTTTACCAACAATACCTAAAATCTGCCCCTTAGGAACTTCGAAGGACACACCTTTTACTGCTTCAAAATATTTTGTTTTTGAATATGTTGAACGAGATACCAATGCTCTGAAAAATGAAACTTTGTTCATCATACGATATCTGATTTT
This sequence comes from Candidatus Fimenecus sp., assembly GCA_045613585.1. GTDB lineage: Bacteria > Bacillota > Clostridia > Oscillospirales > Acutalibacteraceae > Fimenecus. The sequence continues at coordinate 13,052 of JAZLBG010000013.1, forward strand.
CACGTTTTTTACTGAAATTGCAGTTTCACTCATTTTGTGTCCCTCCTTTTATATAACTTTAACATAAGTATTTTCATGTTTATAAATAGTTCTTACGCCAATTGCAGAAATAACAACTGAAATAAACGCCCATACCAAAAGTGAAATATAATGTGGCTCACCATCATAGAGCAACACATTACGCATATCAGTCATAATAAGTGCAATTGGATTACAATGAATAAGCAAATTACCAATTAAAGCACTCTTTGGCATAATTCTTGTTTCTATAGAATAGAAAATACCTGAAACATAGAAACCTAACTGGAGTGCAACTGTAAGCACATTCATTAAATCTTCAACAAAAACGCCGAAGTGAGTAATAATTGTTGTGCATGCAAATGTTATCATAAACAAGAGCATCCAGAGTGGGATTACCCAAAGAGCTTTCCAACTTACTGGCACTTGATAGAAAATCATAAAAAGTATTGTGAGTGCTGATGAAACAAACATTTTAATACCAAAAATCATTTCTTTTTCAAGAATGAATATGAATTTAGGTATATAAACCTTTGTAACAACACTCTTTTTATCTTGAACAAGTCTTACACCAGCTTTGACTGTTTTACTGAAAAAAGTCCAGTTATTAAGACCTATAAATACGAATACAGGGAAATATTGTTCACGGCTACCAAAAACATAAACAGCCACAAATGAATAAACAAGCATATAAAGCAATGGGTCTAAAATCCACCACATCCAGCTTAAGAATGAACCTGCAACTTCGGCTTTCATCCCGGATTTTGCCGCATACCAAGTGTAGCCACCAAATCTTTTAATGTCATTTATAAATCTTTTCATTAGAAAAACTCACTTTCTTTGAGCATAGTTATATACGTTATTAATTATACCACTAAATTGCAACTATTTCAAGTATTGTAACTGCTTTGTAATAGGTTGAATTATTGACACTTTTCTACTTGTGAAGTATAATTTTATCAATAGGAGGTGCAACTATGATAAATCCTTATATCAGCATAATTATGCCTGTATATAAATGTGAAGAATATCTCAAAACAAGCATTGAATCTATACTTCTTCAGACATTTACAGATTTTGAACTTTTGCTTATTGATGATTGCTCACCTGACAATAGCGGCGCAATCTGTGACGAATATGCAAAAAAAGATAGCAGAATAAAAGTGTTGCACCTGACAGAAAATGGTGGTGCTGGTAATGCACGAAATGAAGCTATGAAAATAGTCGGCGGTAAATACCTTTGCTTTGTTGATGCAGATGACTATATTAGCATAAATATGCTTGAACAACTTGCAAAAGCGGTTGAGGACTTCCCCGCAAAAGTAGTTGTTTTCGGACTTATGGAAGAGTATTATTCTAAAAATGGTACTCCACTTAAAGGTGTGCCACGTTGCTATGACGAATGTAAAATTCTTAAAACTCAACAAGAGGTTAGAAATGAAATTTTAGACCTTGAGGCTGTCGATTTTTATGGTTACCCCTGTAACAAAATGTATGATGTTGATTATTTAAGGTCAACTGGTGCAATTTTTCCAAAAATGAAATTTAATGAAGATATTATTTTTAACATCGACTTTTTTATGGATGTTGACAGTTGTATAATCCTTGATATTGCACCTTATCATTATCTTAAACGCTCAGGCAGTACAACAGGCAGTTTTATTCCTACATATTTTGAAGATATTATGGTTAAAATTGACCGCTTATATGAGCAATTTAAATACTGGGATATGTTGACTGATGAAAATCTTTCTTTTATAGCATCCAGATATGTCCGATATATGTTTTCAGCACTTGAGCGAAACTTTGACAAACATTCAAAAATGACTGTAAAACAAAGAAAAGATTTTCTCAAAAAAGAATTCAACAGTGAAAGATATAAAATTTTAAAACCATATTTATATGGAAATAAATTTATTGGAATTATGGCAAAAATTTACAAGACACAAAACGCTTCTCTTTGCCTTGCTCTTGCAAAAATCATTTCACTTGTGAAAAAATTCTTACCATCAATTTTCAGAAAAATCAGTTAAAAACACACATAAAATAAAAAAGGCTATTGGGATTTCAATAGCCTTTTATTTCTTCTTTTTTCTTATAGTCAATGCTGCGGTTGTGCAATACACTTTTTCTGCACCGCGTATTTTAAGTATCAACGCGCAATTGTTTAATGTTTCACCAGTTGTCATAATATCATCAACGAGCAAAACTGTTTTTCCCTTCACATCAAACCCGTCTTTTACATCATAAACACCATGAACATTGCCTTTTCTTTGCATTATTGCCATATCGTGTTGAGTTTTTACATCAAACAACTTTACAAGAGCATTCTTTATAGGAATATTGAGTGTTTTTGATAACTCTTCTGCCAACAATTGACTTTGATTGTAACTTCTTTCTGTAGTCTGCAATGGTGAAAATGGCACATAACATATAAAATCAAATTTTATATCATTAAAATCTTCTTTTACACATTCTGCCATATCTTTTGAAAAAGTATATGCCAGATGGCTTTTATTGTTAAATTTTAAAAATTTAACACCTTGCTTTACACCTTTTTCGTAATAAAACGGGGCTGTAACTCCGTCAAAATTCATATGATGCTTTTTGCAAGCACATTTGTCCTTTCCTGCTCCACAGAATTTACATTTTTCACCTTTAATTCGTGGCAGATTTTCTTTGCAATCGTCACATAAATCTTCATTCTTGGTAATAAGCGTATTGCAATATGGACACCTTTTTCCAAGAAGCAACCACAAAACAAAATCTTTAATTTTATTAAAAGTATTCATCATTGATTTTCCACACAAATTTTATAAGCAATTTCTTGCAACCGCTCTATACTTTCAATAGTGCCTAGTTCCTGACGATATTTCGCCGCACCATGAAGTCCTTTTGTGTACCAACCCGCGTGTTTTCGTGCTTCTCGCATACCTACATAATCACCTTTATACTGACAAAGAGTTTCAACGTGTTTAATCATCACTCGCATACGCTCACTTACAGGTGGTATTGGCAACACACGACCGTGCTCAAGATATGCATTGATTTGTGAGAATACCCAAGGGCAACCTAATGCACCGCGACCAATCATAATTAAGTCACAATTAGTTTCTTCAAGCATAATTGCTGCCGATTGCTCATCAATAATATCACCATTACCAATTACAGGAATCGAAACAGATTTTTTAACCTCTGCAATAATATTTCTGTCAACAGGTGGTGCATACATCTGCCTTCTTGTTCGACCGTGCACAGTTATGGCAGATGCACCTGCATTTCCGGCTCTTTTTGCCATTTCAACTGCATTTATGGAGTTTTCATCCCAACCCATACGGATTTTAACAGTTACTGGCACCGGCGAAGCATTTACAACTGCTTTTACTATTTTTTCAGCAAGCTCTGGATTTTTAGCAAGACTTGCTCCCCCACCATTACCCGCAATTTTAGGTGCAGGACACCCCATATTTATATCAATAATTTGCGGATTAACCTGCATTACAGTTTCAACACTTTGTGCCATAATTTCAGGGTCATTACCAAAAATCTGTACCGCCGCAGGACGCTCTTTTTCTGATAAAAACATTAAATCTTTTGATTTTCTGTCACCCATTGATACGCCCTTTGAACTAATCATTTCACTGACAACATAAGCCGCCCCGTAATCTACACAAAGTTCACGAAATGCACGGTCTGCCACCCCTGCCATAGGTGCTAAAACCGCTTTACCTTTTATTTCAACATTACCGATTTTCATAATGTACCTCATTTGATTTGATATTGCATATTTTAGCATAGAAAGAAAAAACCGTCAACGAAAATCCGCTGACGATTATAGTTTTGTTTTTTAGTTCAATAAATAAATTCCAAAATTCAGATAACCTGCAAATGTTACCCACACAAGATACGGAATCAAGATTTTGCCTGCAGTTTTGTTGACTTTATAAAAGAAATATATATTCGCTATAATTGCACCCCACAATAAAATAAGCCAGATAAATGCAAAAAGATATGCCCTTGCATTAAAGAAAATAATTGACCAGAAAAAATTAAAAAACAACTGTGCACCAAATGAAATATATGCAGGCAAATTACTTTTAGTATCTTTTGCCATTACCACAAGATACAATGCAACTCCCATTAATGCATATAGAATAGTCCACACCACAGGAAAAAGCCAACCTGGCGGTGATAATGGTAGTTTATTGATTTCTTCAAACATTTGCATATTGCCCGAGGTGAGAAGTGCTGAAACGCCACCCACACCCAATGGTATTGCAAAGCATAATAAAAACTTCTTCCACATAATTATCATAAAAAATCCCCCCGACATATTTTATGCCGAAAGGACTTTTCATATTCCTCTATAAAAACTGACGCATCTGAATTGTTAAATCTTCTTCAAGATTAATAAGGCGTTTACAAATATCTTTTGATTTTTCATCTGCTGCCACATACTCATTAAGATATTTATTAAGGGACTTAACACCCATATTGCAACCTTCTGTAATAAGGTCTGCAATCGTGTTATCTGACTCATTCATAACGAGTTTCATATTGGTTTTTAACCAAGACATGCCCTTTGCCATTGGATTGGGTTCTTTGCCGTCGTCGTGATATTGACTTAGTAACTCTTGTAAATCTTTATCAAGCTTTTTATGCTCGTCTTTTGAATCTTCAAGGTTTTTTTTGAGTCTATCGGATTTTACATACCCTAACACATCATCAATTGATGAAACGCCCATTTTAATACCCGCATCACATTCGCGTAACAACTTTATTGTATCTTGTTCAATCATAAAAATACTCCTTTACTTTTTTAATAGTATTTACCAAAAAAGTAGGGAGTATTATAATTTTATTTAATTTCGTTTGCGCGCACAAGGGCATCGTCAATATGTGGGCAGAAATTTTCAGCGCCTACTTTTTCATAAAATCCTGACTTCTGCATTGCGCGTAATGGTTGTTCATTTACGTGAGAAAGTACAAGTGCAACACCTTTACTCTTACACTTTTTATAAAGCTGCTCAAGTGCATTCATAGCAGTTGCATCTATTGCCGAAACTGCTCTCATTCTAAGCACCAGACAACTTGTGTACTCTTTAAAGGTAATGTCAAGAATTTTATCAGCCGCACCAAAGAAAAGTGGTCCGCTGATTTCATAAACTCTTACATTTTTAGGCACTACTTTTAAATCAATGCTATCTGCATCTTTTTCATTGTCAATGTATTCCCAATTTTTAACATTTGTTTCTTCACTCATACGCTTCATAAAGAGCATAGCGGCAAGAATCATACCAACTTCAATAGCAATAACTAAATCAAAAATTACTGTAAGAGCAAATGTGATTACCATAACAACAGTATCATTTTTTGGTGCAGTTTTAACTGTTTTAATAAATTTCTTATATTCGCTCATATTATAAGCAACCATAAAGAGAATTGCAGCAATTGTTGGCATTGGAATAAGCCCAGCAAGTGGCATAAGGAATAAAAGCACAAGCAAAAGTACTACCGCGTGCACCATACCTGCAATTGGTGTTCGTCCACCATTTTTTGCATTTGCAGCAGTTCTGGCAATTGCACCTGTCGCGGGAATTCCGCCAAATAATACCGATGCAATATTGCCTACACCCTGTGCAACTAATTCAGCGTTAGAGTTGTGACGTGAATTCACCATACTATCCGCTACAACACAAGAAAGAAGCGACTCAATTGCAGCAAGAATTGCAATTGTAAATGCATCAGGTAAAACTGCCGACACCTTTGCAAAACTAAACTCCATATCTGTCAATGCAAACTGTGGAAAGCCTGATGGAATTGTATAAAGTTCACCAATTGTAAATACTCCATTATCAAGCCCTGGAATGAATTTCACCATAAGCGCACCTACGACTACTGCAATAAGTGATGGTGGAACTTTCTTCTCGAATTTAGGGTAAATAATAAGAATGGCCAAGGACACAGCACCTACTAAAAGTGCTTGCCAACTGAATGTACCAATAGCATGAATATTTGCCTCGATTTTTTCAATGGTTTCAATAGGCTTAATTCCATCAGTATATTGAAGTCCTAAAAAGTCTTTAATTTGTCCTATAAAAATTGTAACCGCAATACCCGCAGTAAAACCTGTTGTAATTGTGTATGGAATAAACTTAATAAGTGAGCCTAATTTAAATACGCCCATTAAAATCAAGAATATGCCCGCAAGAATTGTGGCAATGATAAGCCCATCCATACCCTGAGTTGCAACAATACCCGCAACAACTGTTGCAAATGCTGCAGTAGGACCTGCAATCTGCACTCGGCTACCACCAAGAAACGACACCATAAATCCTGCAAAAATAGCAGTATAGACACCGCAAGCAGGTTCAACACCTGATGCCAATGCTAACGCAATTGATAATGGTAAAGCAATAATTGCAACAATTACACCTGCAACAACATCTTTTATAAATTGGTCTTTTTTATAGTTTTTAAGAACTGAAAAAAGTTTTGGTTTAAGATAAAAGTTTTTCATATATACCCCATCTATTTAAATTTTTGTCTAAACAACGATTAAAATATTAGCACTTTTGCATAACACAGTCAAGAAATTTTTGTTAATTTAGCACACAAAAATAACGAGACAAATGCCTCGTTATTTTATTAAATATATTCTTTTACAAAATTATAAGCATCTTCAAAACAAGCTTTACTTTTTTTAAAAATCGGCATAACTGCCCAAGCGTGATTACCAATAATTCCATCTGCTTTATATTGTTTATTTGTCACACCAAGTTTATCTAACTCAGCGCACAAATCAAATGTTTCATATCGCAACTTGTCGTTTGTTGACCAGACTGCATAAGTTGGCGGGAATTTTTCTGTAATCTTTGGTGAGCAGTATTTTGCCTCATCAGTTTTAAGATATTCCCTTGTTTCTTCAAGAGTTTTGCCTAAATAGGTTGGTACCATTTTTTTCATATCAGGGAACGTTGACTGCTCTTTATTTGCATCAGTAAGTCGGTCTAAATCATAACAACCGCAAATTGAAACGAGAGCGCTGATTTTTGCTTTTCCGAAATGTTTGAAATCAATGCCAATCCCATCAAGAATTGACTTATCATTAAAGCAAGAAGCAACATAAGTGATATAATAACCACCAGCACTCTCACCTGCGATTACAATATTCTGTGGGTCAAAGTTATTTTCTTCGGCTGTATCTAAAATCTGGTCAAGCGCTTTGAAAACTTCGTAAAGTTGTGCAGGATACACCTTGTCAGGCGCCCAAGTATAGCCAATTGATGCAGTGTAAAATCCTTTTTCTGCCCAGTTAGCAATATAACGATTTCGCATTGGTGTAATACCAGAAAGCCAACCACCACCGTGAATATAAATAAACAATGGCTTTTTGGTTTCTTTCAAATCCTTGCGACAATATGTATAAATTTTATTCTGTTTACCCTCGTCGTAACTTGTTATTTTATCTTCCAGACTTTCGGGACAAGGGCGTGCAGTTAGTGCATACACAAGAAGTTCTGTGAAATTGTACCAATACTGCGCAATCTTTCCGCGTCTGTAAACCTTTTTATCCATTTAAATCACCTCAAACCCCATTCTTGTTATTTCACCACTGGCATTTCAGTCATTCTAAGTCTTGCACAACCGTATGGGCAAAGTTTAACTTTTTGCCCATTTGAAATAGGTTTTGTGGATTTTGGAGTTTTTCTTGCAATACTTCTATATGGGAATTTAAGCCCCCAATTAACTTGTCGCATTTTTGCTTTTATGCTTACCGGTGGATTTTCTTGTGAAAAAGGAAACTCACCTATGCCATTGAATTTTACTTCAAAATCTGTATCTGCAAAACCATAATTCCAAGGAGTTTTAGGTATAAATTCATAATCACAATATGGGAATTTACGCTCTACACCCTTTTTAGTGTATTCTCGCATTTTCTTTTCATAACCAATTGGCACAGAGAATAATAATGAGCCCAATTGCAAAGCATAAAGGTTATTTGGTCTTTCTTTTAAGAATGGTGTTGATTCAAATTCCAACTCAATCTCTGTTTTGCCTTTATTTATCGCGATTTCAAGGTCTTTAGTATCTGCATTTTTACCATTGACCTTAAGATTTTTTGCAAATGATGGAATACGGATTACAAACTCAAAATCCTTTTCTGCATCAATATAATAATGCACCTTATTCTCAAATGGATAATTGGTTTCAAGTTTAATTGTAACAACACCATCACTTAAAACTGATGGCAACATAACTGCGTTGATTATTCTGTTACCATTGTGCATAAATGGTGAAAGCGCAAACTTAGGCCAACCCTGATTAAAGTTTGCCGTACAACAGCCATAGTTTGGCTCAAGACCAAATGTATGAGCATAAGGTCCGTTTGTGCTCCAAGGTGCCATAATCATTGTTTTCTGACAAGCAATCTGATTTACCTGCTGAACGTACTGATGAGTCCACATATCTTCACTGATTGTTGCAGGAAGAGCGTTAAACCCAAGCATTTCAAGACGCTCTGCCCATTTATTGTCGCCAGTATGAGCAAAAAGTTCTTCATAAGAATACATTTGTTCAACAACTGCACAAAGTTCAGTGCCTTTTGTAGGGTCAATACCTGAAAGCACTTCGTCACCTGTAAAGCTCTCATAGGCTGTACCATTATACTTATCAAGAATTTTACGAAGTTTTTCAGCATTATCAGTATAAGATTCACCCAACAAATCGTGAGAAACTGCTTCACTTTTAAGCATCATTGTCATATTTACAATGTGAGTGTTTAACTTCCAAGTATGACTTGGCTTCTTCCAATTTTCTGTTGTTGTGTTATAGTCAAAACCTTGCTCTTTAATAATTTTTGCAAGGTCACAAATCCAATCTTCTCCATATTTTTCATACAAGAAATTAAGAGAAATAAAAGACTCAAACCACCTGTATTTGCCCCAAGTAAAAAGTTTGATTTCACCGTTTTTGAGCAAATCATAATAGTTTTTCATTACTTTATAAATGACTTTTGGTATTCTTTCGTCATCTGAGCAATCATAATAAACTTTAAGGACTTTACATATAAGTTGTGTTGCCCAAGTGTCATATTTTGCTCTTTTCTCTTTTTCGCAAGGGCAAATCCAGCCATCATCTTCTTGTGATAAAACAATAGCATCAATATACTTTTTCACAGTCGCAATCATGTCATCATTTTCTAAAAGATATGCAAGTGGAATAAAGCCATCAAGCCAATAGGGGACTCTTTCCCAACCCTCACAGTTTCCGCCAATCCACGCGCTATCACGAATATCTGGCCATATTTTGTGAAGATTTCCACTAAGCCCATCTGCTTGAATTTCTAACTGACGCTTAAGCCAACCATCAGGCTTTAATTCTTTTGTTGTATAAAAATTCCATTTATTCATATTATGCAACCTCTTTTTGACTTTCTGTTGAGCCAAATCCCTTTTTGATAAGGAAATACAAAGGAACAAGTGCAAATATAGAAACTACCCCTGCCCAAAGGAACATATTTTTTGCAGGCACAATTACTGCTGCATTAGCTTCGTTTATGATTGTCTGTGCTGCTCTTTGACAAGCCATATCACCAATAACAGGACCAATAACCATAGGAAGAAGCACTGCAAAAATCATACGAATACCTTGAAAACGTCCTGCCTTACCCTCAGGAATAAAGTCTTTAACTGTTGCGCCAAATAAAATGTTTACCATAGCGTTACCAACAACTACTGGTAAAATGCTTATAAGAATAATGTAAATGCTTGTGCTTGTTGAAAGCAGGAAAAAACCTAATGTCATTGCAACTACTCCAACCACAAGACAAAAACCTTTTTTCTCTGTTGCAAGTTTAAGAAGTTTTACAATACAAATAAGAAGTATTGCCACAACCACAACTGCAGTAATTATAACAGGTAGTTTAAGAATATTTTGCACACCACCATTATCAGGAATAACCACATATTGAACATATGTAAGAAGATATGGGTAGAAAACCTGAAAGGCAATAATAGCAAAACAGAATGAAGCAAGAGCAAGATAAAGTCTTGCATTCGCTTTTATTACAGATGGGCGGAAACCATAGAATAAGTCAGCCCAATAATTTGCTGAGTTTTCTTTTTCTATAGTGTGAGGTGGGTCTTTAATAAGGAAAAGACCTGCAACACCACAAAGGGAAACAATAATACCAAGACCTACAAAAAATACTTTATAAGAAATCGTACCTGCCTGCGCAAAACTACCTACACCAGTAACAGCAAAAGAAGATATTGTACCAACAACTGATAATACAGTTTCAACGGCAGGTCTTTGTTTTGGCACAGTAATATCTGTCATCCACGCCTGAAAAGCAGCATCATTACTTGTTGAGCCCATAAAGGTCATAACAATGTCCATAAGAATAACAAACCAAACTGTTGTGCCAAGAATTTTCACTTCGTCAGTAAGATTAAAAAGATTTGCAACATTTTCTTTGGTAATAAAACCAAACATAGCAGTAACAATGCCCCAAAGAATATAGCCCACAGAAATAAACATCTTTCGATTTTTGAGTCTGTCACTTAAAGCGCCCATTATAAATGTAGTTACAACTGCGGCAATGGCAGAAAGTGCAACCATACGAGCCACTGCAGTTGTTGCTTCCATCGTACCTAATATGGCATTTTGTGATACATCTGCATAAATTTCATTAGTAATAAATGTATTGAAATACATATTTTCTGTATTCCATGCAATACCACCCATAAAGCAGAAAAGTGTAATTATAAACCAATTCTTTTTACTGAGTTTTTCTTTAATCATATTTTCCATTTCCTTTTATGTATGGATTTATTCTTCGATATGTTGATATGTTACATCTTCATATTGCATTGTAACTTCTTCACGAGTAAATCCCTCAAGGTTATATCTGTCAGAATAATAATTATATTTATCAATAGTAAATGTACTGTCAGGCTTACAAGTAATCATAGTGCAACCTCTTTGAGAGCCAAGTTTATCAATGCCTGAATATGCAAAATAGTCTACACTGTAACCATAACTGAATAAAATGTCTTTATAATCAAAAGTTGTGTTATTAATATGGTCGTGACCATTAAACATAGCCTTTGTTGAGCCTAATTCGAGCATTTTTTCAAAAAGGTCGTCTTCGCCAAGACCACAATAAACAATTCTGCCACCTTCAGCTATTATACCCTCAATATATTTAAAGTTTTCTGTATCTTTATAGCCGTTTTCAGTGAATTCATTCCACGCGTCAGCCATTTCTACCAATGGAATATGGAAAAATGCGAGAGATTTAACAGTTTCAGCATCTGCATTGATTTTCTTGTTTTCAGCATCCATTCTCTTGATTTCAGATTCATACCATTTCACCTGATTTGGATGGATGTTGTCATATGTACCCTTAATGCTTTCAATAATATTATCTTTAACATAAGCTTGTGAGTCGATTAAAACGAATGCTTGAGTAATAATCCCCTCTGTATTTTTCACCTCAATAGTGTGATTTCCATAACCATCAACATCTTCAGGACCTGACTGGAATAAGCAATATTTATAATCTTCATTCTCATAAAACTTGCCCAAAGCTTCTCTGTCAAAATATGAATAAGCTTCGGCATCGTGATTACCAAAAGTTACATCCCAATAAACCCCTAAACTTTCCATAAGATTTGCAAAAGCTTTTGCACCGCTATAATTGTTGAATGTACCCGCTGTATAAGGCACAGGAAAAGCAATATCACCAGTTGCAATAACAAGGTCAGGTTTTTCTTTTATAACCATTGTTGCAACTGCATTAAGTGCTTTTTCATCAACTGTTTTTGACATAAATCCACCACCGATATGAATATCAGTAAGGTGCATTACCTTAAAGTCACCGTCAGTTGTAAAATACCAGTTTCCGTTTTCGTCTTTTTCAGGCACAAGTTGATTTTCAATTTCAACTTTACCATAAGAACTACCTTTTTTCAAAAGATTTTGAACGGATAAAAAATTTAGCCCTGCACCAACAATTGCGAGAACTATAAAAATAGAAATTACTATAACCAAAATCTTTTTTCCTTTTTTGCCTTTTCCTTTTGCCACAATACGACACCCCTTTTATTTTATACTCTTAAAATACCACAAATGGCAAAACTTTTCAATAAATATACCCTAGAATTTTATTTTTTGATGCAAAAATACCGCGAGCCGAATGACACGCGGTATTGCGGAAAAATAATCAATTTTTATTTCTTTGCAGTTGCTCTTTGAATTGCCTTGATGATTTCAACGATTGGAATGATGAGGAATGCAAGGCCGAGAGAAATTCCGTATTCAAGTGCTGAAAGCTCTGTGAATTCGAACATATTTGCAAGGAATGGAACTTCAACAACTGCTGTTGTAAGAAGGAATGAGCCAATCATAGCGCCATAAAGAGCCACGTTGTGATGTCCTTTGAATACCATAGCAACTGCTGAGCCACGCTGTGAACGCATATTGAATGAGTGGAAGATTTCACACATTGCCATTGTGAAGAACGCCATTGTCATACCATCTGCGCTGTCCTGAATATTCATAAAGTGGAATGTTCCACCGTGACTTAAAACATCGATGTATTCACCGATATAGAAAGCAATAATTGTAAGAATTGAAACGATGATACCCTGATATGCACAGTCAAATCCAAGACCACCTGCAAAGACGCCGTCGTTCTTGCTTCTTGGTTTTCTTCTCATAATGTCTGCTTCAGGTTTTTCAAGACCAAGAGCCAATGCTGGGAAGCAGTCTGTTACAAGGATGATGAAAAGAAGATGTGGTGCACGAAGAATTGTAAAGTTCATAATTGTTGCAAAGAAAATTGAAACAACCTCTGAAAGGTTTGAACCGAGAAGGAACTGAATTGCCTTACGGATGTTATCGTAAATTCTTCTACCTTCACCA
>JAZLBG010000014.1:0-18562 GCA_045613585.1 Candidatus Fimenecus sp.
TTTAAGCATCAAAAACACCTCTTTCAAGTTTCAAGTTGTTGGGATACTGACTTTGTAATTCACCAAGGTGTAAATACAAACCGTCAGTAATCACTTTCGATTTACGAGCATCGTCTAAATTCATATGAACTTTTAAATACCCGTCACGGACTACTGTTTCTGGACTTAACTTCATAATTTCAATTATTGTGTTTGCTGCCATATAAACTGCTGAAGAAATTGCACTGCAAACAATGTCTGTGCCTTCTTCCCCGGCGCCACTATGACCACTTAACTCAAATGAAACTACTGTATCATCCGAAAACAGAAATTTTGCGGTTGTCATTATGCGTTAATACCAGTAATCTCAACCTTTGTATATGGCTGACGATGACCTTTTTTACGCTTTTCGTTCTTCTTTGGTTTGTAAGTAAATACTGTGATTTTCTTACCTTTACCATTCTTAAGAACTTTTGCAGTTACTGTTGCACCTTCAACATAAGGAGCACCTGCTTTAAGTCCGTCTTCAGAACCAACTGCGAGAACCTTGTCAAAAGTAATCTCTGCATCTGCTTCTACGTCAAGCTTTTCAATAAACACAACGTCGCCGTTCTGTACTTTGTACTGCTTGCCGCCTGTTACGATGATTGCGTACATTTTTCTAACCTACCTTAAATATAGACTCGCTATTGAGGGTGGGAAAACCACTTGAAATGTGCATTTAGACACACTACCCCCTAATATGCGGCTTGACTATGATAACAGAACACTTGTCAAATGTCAAGTGTTTTTTGAATTCTTATTGTTTATATTTGTTTGACAAGCTTAAAATTATCAAAAATATTGACTTTGTCGCAATTCTACTAATGGTAGGGTGACTTTTTATGGATTTTATGATATTTTAACATCAGGAGATGGTGCTATGAATAACAAAAAAACAGGAGATTTTATTGCCACTATAAGAAAAGAGCTAGGTTACAGTCAAAAAGAATTGGCTGAAAAATTGAATATAACAGATAAAGCCGTATCAAAATGGGAAACGGGAAGAAGTGCACCTGATGTGTCAATGTTGTTGCCTATTTCTGAAATACTTGAAGTGTCGGTGACAGAAATTTTAAAGGGTGAGAGAATAAATCAACGAGAAATCAGTACGAAATCTGATGAAATAATTGTAATGACTTTGAAAAAGTCAAAATTAAAAGTATTGACATCGTTGATTTTAGTTCTTGTTGTTATTATAGGTTTAATATGTTCATATCCTGCATATCATTATTTTTCAACAATTTCGGAAAACGATTTTCAGTCTGTTAGAGAGCAGGCTATATCACTTTCTGAAAATGAAGAAATAGATTGTATTGCAATAACTCAAAATAGCGATAAAATTGCGTATTTATTTGCAGATGATGAAAATTCATATATGTTGTTGTATGAAAGAAATAAGTTGTTTGAAAACAGGATTAAAAATATTGGTGCGTCTGGAGGACCATTAAAAAGCGAATTTGGTTTGGGATTGTACTGTTTTGGAAGTAACGGAGAAACTATCATTGTAATGTTTGGTGCAAATTTAGATGCTGACCGATATAGTTTTAGTTATCAGGGTACTGAACATATAAGAAAAATAGATAATGATTATGTTTTAGATGTATTTATTGATAAAGATTATACTTTTACAAATCCTACAATTATGTCGGTAGGGGATAACGTGATTTTTGAGTCCGAATTTCAAAAGCAAGAAGATAAGGCTGACTAAAGTAAAAATTTAATAAAAATAACTCCCTACTGTAGGGGGTTTAATTTTATCATTATTTTGCAAATGTGCCTTGCCAGTCGTCTGGTTCGGCATTATAAAGCACACCATCAAGAATAATATCAAGGATTTCTGCAATACTTTCAGCGCCTTTTTTCAGTTTGAGAATTTTCTTTACTCGTTTATTAAAAAGCGCTGAAAGTGCTTTATATTCTGGTGTGTCAGGTGTATATGGCTCGTTGCCATAATAAAGATTTGTAATTGCTTCTAAGATAAAATCTTTAACAATTCTATCTTTAATAGACTTGTCAATATATTTGCTTAATCCAAAAAGCTTGCCAAATGTGCCGAATGTTGCTTTCTGTAAGAATTTACCAGCAGGCACAAGTACAGGCTTTGCTTTGTAAATTTTTGAAGGTGTCATACTAAAAGATGTTGAAAGCTCTGCAAGTTTATCTATATCATAAGCCATTGAGTCAAAAATTGCATTTAAAAACTCCAAGAAATTTGCTTTTGTGTATTCGTCAACAGATTTACCTTGCAAATCCCACTGGAAACTTTCAAGCTTTATGCTATCAACTTGCACTTCATTATCAGTCATAACTACTTTTCGCATAACAGCAGGGTAGCCAACTGCAGAAGCAGTGTTTATATCATAAAAATCGTTACCCTTTGATGTAGTCATTTTTGCAATATTCATCATATGTGTATGGCCTGTAAAAACGAACTTAACACCATTATCTGCAAGGAATTCTGATGTTTTTTCATAGTCACCAAGCATATCTCTTTTACTGAAAAGAGGGTAAATAGGGCTTGGTGGTAATACTGGGTGATGAGTAACTGCAAATATGTAATCTCCATTTGCTTTAGCGTCGTCAATTTGTTCTTTAATCCATTGGAGGCAATCGTCATAGTAACCGCAGAAGAATTCGTCACCGTCATCATTAAGACAAAGCAAACGATAGCCTTCTTGCAACTGTACGCAGTATGAATGGCTTGGTTTGTGTAATGAAATTGCTTCACTTATACCAAAATCTTTATAGATTTCAAGTAATTCGTCACGCTCTGTGCGAGTTGCGGTAAGAAGCTCATCACCAACACATTTTTCTGCTTTACCAGTGCCATTACCGTTTTCCATATAATAGTCATGAGTGCCTGTGGTAAGATACACTTTTTTGCCTGCATCTTTAAGACGATAAAGTTTAGGAAGTAAATCCTTATGACTTTCCATAGCACCATTACAAGTAACATCACCTGTAATTAAAACGATATTAGTTTCTTTGTCTTCTATAATTTTGTCAAAATGCGCATCAATCATAGCGCCTGTTTCTTTAAGGCATTTCTGGTCAGAAAGACAAATGCTTTCAAAAGCCTTACCCTCAATACCTAATTCAAGAGCGTAGTGATGCAAGTCAGTTATCTGATAAAATTTTAAATCAGCCATAATTATTCACCTTTAGCACGTTTTTCAATGATATAATCGTGCACTTTATCTGCAAGCTCACCGTAAACCTTAAATTTCTTGCGGAATACAACAAGAGATGCAAGGAAGAAGAGCATTGGAATGCCAAAACAGATAACGCCGATACCTGATTTTGTTGTATCATTAAGACCAATATTTGCAGTAATCTGTTCGTTGTAATTCATCATTCCAAGACCACCGAAAAGTACAATAGTCTGCATTGTATATGCCATTTTCTGTAAAAAGCCTTTCATTGAGAAAGTAATGCTTTCGTTTCTTTCACCATTTTTGTATTCACCATAGTCAACAATATCTGCAAGGAAGATTGTTTGAGACACAAACATTGATGAAACACCAACAGATGCAAGAATGTAGCAAACGTCCATAATAAGAACATTAAGTTTGAGAACAGGACCAGTTATGAGCATTAAAGCGTAACCTAATATTGCTGTGCAAAGTGAAATTGTGTAAGTCTGACGCTTTGAGAACCATTTTGTAAGAATAGGCACAACCAAAAGACCAAGCACTGAGCCTATTGTACCGATAAGTTGGAATGTTGATTGCAAACTTGGGTCACCAAGTGCATCGGTAAAGTAATAAACTGCAGTTGAGCTTGTTAAATACCAACCTGCATTTGAAAGCATTGCGAATACAATGAATATAACAAGTTGGTCGTTGTTTTTAATAACACTGAAAATCTGTTTAAGGCTGAATTTTTTCTTTTCGCCATAAACAACATTTGTTTCTTTTGTTACAAGAATACAAATAAGTGAGAAGCAAACAAGAGCCACGCCACAGATACCCGCCCAACGTGAGAAACCGCTTGCACTATAGCCCTTTACATCAGTAATACCACTTGAAAGCATAGGGCAGAGAATAGGGGTAAGAATTGAAATAATACCCTGACCAATACCTGAGAATGCACGAGCCACAGTTGCAACAAGATTTCTTTCTTTTTCTTCACTTGTAAATGATGGCACCATTGACCAATAAGGAATATCAGCCATTGTGTTTGTCATACCCCAAAGTACATACATAACGCCTATGTAAATGTAAAGTGGCATTCCACTCATACCAAAAGATGTGAATAAAAGGAAAAGCACAACTGCATTACACATAGCACCAATTAAAATCCAAGGTCTATATTTGCCGTGCTTTGTACGGGTGTTGTCAACAATAGTGCCCATCATTGGGTCGTTAATACCATCCCAAATTCGTGCAAGAGGAGTAATTAAGAGCAAAAATCCCTCTTGAAGTCCTAACACGCTTGAAAGATAGTATGAAAGGTATGAGTAAAACATACCATAACTTAAATCAAGACCAATTGCACCTATGCCATAGCCAAGAGCAGTGCCAAAAATTGATTTCTTTTTATTTGCCATTGTTTCGCACCTCATCAATCACGAATTTTAATTCATTTTCTATTTCGGGAAATTCTCGTGAGTAGTCGCCTTGTTTTTCTTGATATTTTGAAAGAGCAAGACTGAAAACACCAACTGTTGCAGTAATAAGTGGGGCATAATGCGCAACTTTTACTGCTGTTTTTATAAGCTTTTTAGTGTCCATTATTCACGAGTCACCACCGTTCCTACAGTTTTTGCACCGATAAATTCAGAAATTATATTGTAACGGACTCTGCCGTTAAGAATTGCAACTGCTTTAACTCCGTTTTCAATAAGATTTATGATATTGCGGATTTTTGGAATCATTCCACCCTTTGCAAGACCGCTATCTAAAAGCATTTTTGCTTTTTCAATGTTGATTTTTTCAAGAGCAGTTTTTTCGTTCTGGCTATCAAGGAAAATGCCATTTACATCTGTAATATAAACAAGATAATCAGCAGAAAGAGCAAGGGCAATTTGTCCCGCAGCATCATCTGCATTAATGTTGACTGTGCCAAGTGCAGAGCATCTGCCAACAGGGGAAATAACTACTGTGTAATCTTTTTCAAGAAGTGTGTTAATTAAAGTTGTGTCAACCTTTGAAATGTCACCAACTCTGCCCAAAGATTTACCATTAATATATTTTGGAAGTGCAGTTAAAATGTTTCCGTCAGTACCACTAACACCTACCGCAGAAATATTACTTTGTGAGAAACGCTCAACAATTTTTTTGTTTACGCTTCCTGAAAGCACCATTTCAACCGCGTTCATTTCTTCGTCACCTGTGACACGATAACCCTCATAAAATTCTGATTTAAGATTCATTTTCTGGAGAGTTTTGCTGATTTCTTTACCGCCACCATGCACAACAACGATTTTAGCACCAACCATTGTAAGAAGTGCAATATCTTCAAGAAGATTTTTCATAAGTGTTTCGTCATCAAGACAGCTACCGCCAAGCTTAATTACAACTTTTTTGTTGTGAAGTTTGTGAAGTTGGGGGAGTATGTCTTGCACACTTTTTATTTTCTCGTCACTATCAAGTCCGTTTTTTTTATCGTATTCTTTAAGTGATTTAATTGTGTATTCAACGTCTGTTGGGCAAGGAATATATTCAACTCCACGTTTTTGCCTTGTTTCGTTGCCTTTACCCGTTATAAGAATAACACTATCTGCACCCATTTCGTTAATTGCAGTGTCAATAGCAACTCCACGGTCATCAATAATTTTGTATTTACCATTTTGTGACTCAACAAAAGAGGCAACCTCTTTTGAAATCTTTTCAAGTGGCTCTTCACCCGGGTCTTCTTCTGTAATGTATGTCATATCAGCATACATACCTGCAATTTCGCCTAAATCCTTACGGCGTATAAGTGCCTTGTTACCTGGGCAACCGAATACAATAGCCACTTTTCTGCCTGGGTATTCTTGTCGCACAGATTTAAAAAGATTTTCAAAGCTCATTCTGTTGTGAGCATAGTCAACAATAGCGGTAATACGCTTGTCTGCATTTTCATAAACTTCCATTCTGCCACTTGAGCGTGCTTTAAGAAGTCCTGTGTAAATGTATTGTTCAGGGATTCCTAGTTTCACACAAACTGCAATAGCGCAAAGAGCGTTTTCAACATTGAAAAGACCAGGAATTGTAAGTGTAAAATCACGGTTAAAGTCTTTAGTTTTTACTGTGAACACAGTATCTGACCCATCTTTACGAATGTTATAGCCGAAAACGTCTGCACTTTCATTTTTAGTGCTGAAAGTAATAACCTCAGGAGCATTTTTTGATGCTTTCAACACATCTTCGCTACGGTCAGTATCAAGATTTACAACTGCAGTTTTGCATTGTGTAAATATTTTCATTTTTGACTGGAAATAGTCTTCAAAATCAGGGTGTTCAATAGCACTTATATGGTCAATGCCAATGTTAAGATAACAACCAATAGTAAAATTAACACCATCAGTTCTGCCATATTTAAGAGCTTGTGAAGAAACCTCCATTGTAAAGTGTTTAATATCACTTTTAACCGCATTGTCAAAATGCTTGTGCAAATCAAATGGTTCAGGAGTTGTGAGATGGCTTTCAATGTTTATAATGCCATCATAAGTGTCAATTGAAGATACAATTGCACTAGGACCCTTGCCAAGAGATGCAAGATATTCGTCTTCAATATATTTTATAAAATACGCTGTTGTGGATTTGCCTTTTGTACCTGTAATACCAACAAGATTAAGTTTGTCCCAAGCGTTGTTATAGAAAAAGTTTGCAGAAAGATACATTGACTTTCTAATATCGGACACAAGAATACAAGGAGCGTCTGTGTTGTATTTCTTTTCAGAAACATAAGCAGTGGCACCTTTTTCTAATGCATCAAGCAAGAACTGTTCTTTAAAATGTGCCCCTTTGCAGAAAAACAGAGTATCTGCTTTTAAATCCTGTGAGTTATATGAAATAAATCCAACAGGGGAGTTTTCGTCACATTCTGTACTTGTGAGTATTGAATTTTCCTTAAAAAGTTCAATGAAATCTTTAAGTATAAGCATTTTTTTGCTCCTTTATTTTATATAATCTGCCAAACGAAAGTTTTTATTTTCGATACCGGTTAAATCACAACCATCATATTTTAGAGAGGACCATTCTTTAGATTTTTGTGTAAATCCGTCGCGCTCAAGATTTTTATACCCATAAAGAAAGTCATATTCACTTTCAGAAATATAGGTGGTGTTGATTAGCTTATCATTTTCTAGTTGTGTAACAAATGGTTTAAGATTTTCTTCATCATTTCCACGGATGAAACCAAGCATATAAATGTTACCGTTTTCTTTATCGCATTCAATATAACTTAGAATTTGCTCGCTTTCAGTTTCTTCAAAAAGATGCTTTAATGGTTCAAAGTTTTCTGCATCATAAACAGTTAAACGTGTGTAACATTCAACGTGCATTTCAATATTGTAAAATAGTTTTCCGTCTTTTGAAAAGCACATATTCTCGTCTTGAGCAAATGCTACAGCAGTGGGCACTGTACGGACCTTTTTAACTAGAGTTAAATTATCAAGATTGTATATGGCTAATCTTCCCTCTGTTGACTTGACGACCAAAATGTTTGAGTTTGGTTTTAATATTGGTAGGTAACCATGTAATATGTCTTTTTTAAATCTTGCAAGTTCGTTATCATTCTTGTCATAGACATAGGTGGTTTGACCTGTGCAACCGACTTTGAATTTTTCGTTTTCTGTATAACCCCAAAAACTTCTCATAAAATCACCTTGCCCCTACATTTTGCGCTTTGCGTTTTGCATTTTGCACTTACTTTTTCATTTGGTCTAAAGTTTTTTCAAATGATGGCAAAAATTCTTCTCTGAAGATTTTTACCTCTTCTAAATCGCTTTTTTCGATGGCTTTAAGAAGTTTTTCTTCTGCGCCAATAAATTCACTGTTACCTGCTTTGCGCTCGTCAACACATTTTAAGTAACCGCTGATTTTATCTGCCGCTTTTACGAGTTTCCACAATTCTTTATCTTCATTTTTCTTTTTGAAAAGTGGCTCGTAAGATGGTAATAAATCAGGGGGAAGCATAGAGAGAAGTTGTTTTGATGCATTCTTTTCAACTGCTTTATATGCCTCTTTTGTTTCGGTGCTGTAATATTTTACGGGAGTAGGCAAGTCACCTGTGATAATTTCAGGCACATCATGATAAAGGCCTAAAAGAGATGCTCTTTCACAGTTGTAATTTTTGCCTAAACGCTGGTTGCCTATACACGCAAGAGCATAGCAAAGTTGAGCAACTTCCGCAGAATGCTCACTTAATGTTTCATAACGGGTGTTTCGCATAAGTGCCCAACGATTTATGTATTTAATTCTGCTTGCAAATGCAAAAAAATCATTTTTGCCCATTAGATGTCCTCTTCTCTGAAGCTTACTTTAAGCTCATCACGATTCATTTTCACTTTTGTGTATTTGACACCTGCAGCGTCAAACATTCTGCGAGATTCGCGGTTGTTAAGGCTATCTTTGTATTTGTCAGAAAGGAACATAACCTCTTTGATACCACTTTGAATAATTGCCTTTGCACATTCGTTGCAAGGGAAGAGTGCTACATAGATTTTGCATCCCTTTAAGTTTCTGCCACCATTATTAAGAATTGCATTTAATTCTGCATGGCAAACATAAGGGTATTTTGTGTCAAATTCGTCACCAGTTCTGTCCCATGGGAACTCATCATCATCACAACCATGTGGGAAACCATTGTAACCAACTGACATAATTTTGTTGTTATCGTCAACAATACAAGCACCAACCTGTGTGCTAGGGTCTTTACTTCTTCTTGCAGAAAGAAGTGCAACGCCCATAAAATATTCGTCCCATGAAATGTAATCTTCTCTTTTAGCCATTTTAATTTTCTCCTTTTATCTTATCCCAATATGCTTTGGCGATTTGTTCGTTTTTATTATCGCCAAACTCATAATATTTTTTATTTTTTAAAGCATCAGGTAAATATTGTTGATTCACCCAACGATTAGGGTAGGCGTGAGGGTACAAATAATTCTGACCTTTCACTTCTGCATCTTCACCGTCAAAATGCTTATTTTGTAACTGTCTTGGAATTTTACCATAATTGCCTTTGCGAACATCATCTAATGCTGCAAAAATTCCGTCGTGAGCAGTGTTTGATTTAGGGCTTGTTGCCACTAAAACTACCGCATCGGCAAGTGGAATTGCAGCTTCAGGCATACCTACTTGCATAGCAATATCACAAGCGGATTTCACAATTGGTATAATCTGTGGATAAGCAAGTCCCACATCTTCACTTGCACAAATAAGGAGTCGGCGAATTGCAGAAACCATATCTCCCGCTTCTAAAAGTCGTGCAAGATAATGGAGTGCTGCGTCGGGGTCAGAGCCTCTCATACTTTTTTGGTATGCAGAGAGAATGTCGTAATGCTCGTCACCGAATTTATCATAACGGAAGGTGTTTTTCATTGTAAGACTACCTGTATTTTCAAGGGTAATCTCTCGTTTTCCGTCAATGATACTTGCAGAAAGCACACAGAGTTCAACAAAATTCAATGATTTTCTCACATCACCACCACAAGCGGTTGCAATATGCTCACAAACACCATCTTCAATCTGGAGAGGTATGCCTGTTTCAGTTTCTAAAAATTCAAAGCCTCGTCTGATATTAGGAACAATATCTTCAGGGGTAACTGATTTGAATTCAAATACTGTGCAACGGGAAAGTACCGCTGAATAAATATAGAAATACGGATTTTCAGTTGTTGATGCAATAAGTGTGATTTGTCCGCTTTCAATGTATTCAAGTAATGACTGTTGTTGCTTTTTGTTGAAATACTGAATTTCGTCAAGATAGAGCAAAATGCCATTAGGTGCTGCAAAGGTATCAAGCTCACTTACAATTGCTTTAATGTCTGCTGTGCTTGCATTTGTACCATTGATATGGTGGAGTTTGCGGTTTGTGTTTTTCGCAATAATCCTTGCAAGTGTTGTCTTGCCTGTGCCTGACGGACCATAAAATATTAAGTTTGGAAGATACCCTGACTCAACAATGTTGCGTAAAGGCATATTTTCACCTAAAAGGTGGCGCTGTCCAACCATATCATCAATGGTTTGTGGACGAAGTCTGTCTGCTAAAGGTGTTGACATAATTTCACTTCACAATATCTAAAATTTCTTCTGCTTTGTCTATAATATATTCGGCATTATACTCTTTGAAATCTTCCATAGTGCCAAAGCCATAAGTTACTGCAACACAAGGAATACCAACCTGATGTGCACCGTCAATATCAAATTTGGTGTCACCAATCATAAGTGTATCATCAAGGCTTGCGCCAATGTTTTTCATAGCGTTTTCTATAACAGTTGCTTTGCTTTCACTTGTATTGTCAAATTCTGTACCACCAAGAAAATCAAAGTATTTTTTAATATCAAGATTTTCGCAAATCTGGTCAATAAAATGTAAAGGCTTTGAAGATGCAGTTGCAAGAATATAACCCTGCTCTTTAAGTGCTTTAAGAGTATCTGCAACACCATCATAAAGACAACTTTCAAGATAGCCTTTCACTTTGTAACGCTCGCGGTATTTGTCAGTCATTTCCCAAGCGTGTTTATCGCCAAATCCGCAGTAAACAGTAAAACTGTGATAAAGTGGAGGACCTATGAATTTTTTTAATAAATCAAGTGACGGTGTGCCGTGACCATAACTTTCAAAAGCGTAAGTAAGACTTTTGAAAATACCCTCTGATGAGTCGGTCAATGTGCCGTCGAAATCGAATAAAATATATTTATAATTACTCATGGATTATAATTTCATACTCCTTGTACCATTTTTCACCAATGTTGAGAGAATTTGACCATTCTCTTTCTGTAATGTCGCCATTAAAATCTTCAGCATCACATCTGCCATACCAAGGTTCAATGCAAACGAAAGGTGCATTTTTCTTTGTAGGTGACCAGATACCGAAAAGTGGCGCTTCAAATTTCATTGTAAGGTAATTTTTACCATTATCTAAAAGAGAAACTTCAGTAACATTACTATTTTCAATGATTAGTGCGTCATTATCAAAAATGTTATCGTTAAGCACAAATTCATTTTCAACATCATATGTTTTTGGTGTATAAAGTCCGTCAGAATTGATAAGATTATATTTAAGGTTTTCACCATTCATTGAAAGCACAGTTTTGCTCTTTTCACAGTAAAAAGCAGGATGTGCACCGATAGAAAAATAAATCTTTTTATTATCAATATTTTCAACTTGCCAACCTGCAATAATTTTATTGTTTTTAAGTTCAAATGAACAAATAAGACGGAATTCAAAAGGGTATTTTGAAAGCGTATCTTCATTACTTGTGAATTCAAAAGCAAGTTTATTATCAGTTTTTTCAATAAGAGTAAATTCGCTATCTCTTGCAAAGCCGTGCTGACCTAACGAATACTCTTTGCCCTCATAGGTGGTTTTGCCATCTTTGTATTTACCAACAACAGGAAACAAAACAGGGCTTTTTCTACCCCAAAACTCAGGGTCGCCTTGCCATAACAGTTCTTTGTTTTCTTTTTTATTTATAATTGAAGAAAGTTCAGCACCGTGGGTGTTAACGCTGATTGATAAACTGTCATTTTCAAGATGAAAAAGCATAAAATACACCGCCTTTGTTCAAAGTAAAGCATAATCAATTTATTATACAATAAAAAACAATTTTATTCAACTAATTTTAACTATATTTAATACCATAAAACTGCCTTTTTTTCAAAAAATAAAAAAATATAAAAAAGGGCTTTTATTTTATAGAAAATAGTGTTATACTATTAAAGGCTTTTGAGTATTTTTACACAATTGTGTATAAAATACGTTTTTTCTGATAATTTCAACTATATGTTGTATTGGGGGGAAGCGTCTTTGGAAAAAATCATAGTAAACGGTGGCAACAGATTAACTGGCGAAGTTGAAATAAGCGGAGCTAAAAATGCTGTCGTTGCGATAATTCCGGCGACCATTCTCGCAGAGGGCGTTTGCAGAATTGAAAATATTCCTGATATCAGTGATGTTTCTGCAATGATTAAAATTCTTCGCTCTCTCGGTGCAGAAATTAAAATGATAAATAAAAGCACTCTTGAGATAGATACATCTTGTGTCCGTACAAATGTGGTAGGTCACGATTTGTCAAAGCTTATGCGTGCGTCTTACTATTTCATTGGTGTTCTTCTTGGTAGATTTAGTCACGCTAAGGTGGCAATGCCTGGTGGTTGTGCTTTAGGTGTAGGTGTTCGTCCTATTGACCAGCACATTAAGGGCTTTGAGGTTATTGGTGCAAAAGTTACTATGGAAGAAAACGCCATGGTTGACGCATATGCTGAAACACTTCTTGGTACTTCAGTTTATTTTGACGTTGTGTCGGTTGGTGCTACAATTAATCTGATGTTGGCAGCAGTTAAGGCAAAAGGTCTTACAGTTATTGAAAATGCTGCAAAAGAACCACACATTGTTGACCTTGCAAACTTCCTAAACTCAATGGGTGCAGACGTTCGTGGTGCTGGTACTGATGTTATTAAAATTCGTGGTGTGGACAAGCTTCACGGTTGCGAATACGCTATAATTCCTGACCAGATTGAAGCAGGAACATATATGGTAGCGGCAGCAGCAACACAAGGTGACGTACTTGTTAAAAATGTTATTCCTAAGCATCTTGAGTCAATTACAGCAAAACTTATTGAATGTGGTGTTGTTGTTGAAGAATATGACGATTCAATTCGTGTATATTCAGATTGCAGACCAAATCATTGTAGTGTTAAAACTCAACCTCATCCTGGTTTCCCTACAGATATGCAACCTCAGTTTGCAACGCTTTTAACAGTTGCAAGAGGTGACAGTATGGTAAGTGAGAGCGTTTGGGATAATCGTTTCCGTTATACTGAACAGCTTCACCGTATGGGCGCTAATATTTCGGTTGATGGTAAATCTGCATTTATTAAGGGTGTTGATAAACTTCGCGGTGCTCCAGTTATTGCAAATGACCTTCGTGCAGGTGCTGCTATGGTTATTGCAGGTCTTATGGCAACGGGAACAACTGAAATTGAAGAAATTCATCATATTCAGCGTGGTTATGATAATATAATTGAAAAATTACGCAGTTTAGGTGCGGACATCGAATTGATAACAGTTCCTGATGACAAAAAAACCGTATTGAGCGTAGGTTAAAAGATTAAGGGGACGGTTTTGACCGTCCCTATTTGTTTAATATAAAAATTGGAGAATAATTATGGCGAAGTTTTGTCCCTTATTTTCATCTTCAACAGGGAATTCAATATACATAAATGGTGGCAATGACTCTATTCTTATTGATATTGGTATGGTCAATAAGCAAATGGAACAAGCGTTATGGAATATCGGCGTTGATGCGGATTCAATTAAAAATATTTTTATTACCCATGAACATTCAGACCATGTAAAAGGGTTGAAAGTGTTTTCAAAAAAACATAAATCAAGAGTATTTATGACTAATGGTACATATGAGGCGCTTGCAAAAACAGATGCACTTGACAACGTGGATGATTGTAAAATAATTACAGCTGATGGTGTTGATATTGGTTGTATGCACATTAAACCTTTTTCAATTTCTCATGACTGTGTTGAGCCTTGTGGCTATACCGTTGAATTGGCAAATGGCAGAAAAATCGCAATTGCAACAGACTTAGGTATCATGACAGATACAGTTATGAATGCACTTCAAGGCTCAGACCTTGTTATGCTTGAGTCAAACCACGATGTGAATATGCTTCAATGTGGTGGATATCCTTATGTGCTTAAAAGAAGAATTTTAGGCGTTAAAGGTCATCTTTCAAATGATGATTGTGCTGAAGCTTTAACAAAACTTGTTGAAAGTGGTACAACAAGAATTTTCTTAGGGCATTTAAGCCGGGAAAACAATGTTCCACAACTTGCTTACCAGACAAGCGTTTCAGCATTAGAAATGGCAGGGGCACACGAGGGTGAAGATTATTTTATTCGGGTTGCAAAGCCTGTTTGGGATGAAAAGGCGATGATATTATGATAAATATTAGTCTTATAGTTTTAGGAAAGCTTAAAGAAAAGCACATGAAGGATTTTTCAGCGGAATATGAAAAGCGTCTTTCAGGTTATTGTAAATTAAATGTTACAGAATTAGAGCCTGTTAAGCTTTCTGATAATCCATCAGAACAGGAAATACTTAATGCTCTCAACAAAGAAACACAAATGATTAAAACGAAAATCCCTAAAAATTCTTTTGTTTTTTCAATGTGTATTGAAGGTAAGCAGATGTCTAGTGAGGAACTTTCAAAAAAGCTTGAAGATATTGCATTAACGGGTAAAAATAATATTACATTTATTATTGGGAGTTCTTTTGGATTATCTGACGAAATCAAACAATTGTCAGATTATAAGTTTTCAATGTCAAAAATGACTTTCCCACACAAACTGGCAAGAATAATGCTAACAGAACAGATTTACAGGGCGTTATCTATTGCAAATAACGGAAAATACCATAAATAAATGGAAAATTTATAAAAAACTAAAAATTTGTTATTACTTTGTTAAAATTTAACCATTATATTTTTATTATAGATATAGAAAAATTGAGGAGGAGTGCATTATGCAAAGAGAGAAAATTTTAGTTGTTGATGATGACAAAAATATTTGCGACTTACTCAGAATGTATCTTGAAAAAGAGGGTTACACAGTTGTTATGGCTCATTCAGGTCTTGACGCTGTAAATGTTTTTAATAGTGAAAGTCCTGACCTTGTATTGCTCGATATTATGCTTCCTCAGTTTGATGGATGGCAGGTTTGTCGTGAAATAAGAAAAACAAGTGAAAAACCAATTATAATGCTTACAGCCAAAGACGAAGTTTTTGATAAGGTATTAGGTCTTGAACTTGGTGCAGACGATTATCTCACAAAACCTTTCGATACAAAAGAACTTGTAGCTCGTATTAAAGCAGTACTTCGTAGAACATCTGCTGTAAAGAGTGACGATATTAAAGAAGTTCATTACGACAAACTTTCAATAAATCTTACAAATTATGAGTTAAAGGTTAACGATGTGGTTGTTGATACACCACCAAAAGAACTTGAACTTATATATCACCTTGCAAGTAATCCTGACAGAGTTTTTACTCGTGACCAGTTGCTTGATGACGTATGGGGCTTTGATTATTATGGTGATAGCCGTACAGTTGACGTGCATATTAAAAGACTTCGTGATAAGCTTAAAGGCGTTTCTCCTGAATGGGAACTTAAAACCATCTGGAGTGTAGGATACAGATTTGAAACACATGGTAAGAGATAATAGTTTTTTTAGAAAAAGATACAAAAGAGCAGAACAGTTCTTTACACATCTGCCACTGTTTGCAAAATATCTTACAATTATGACAGCTATGATTCTTGTAAGTTATTTTGTATTAGGCTCTGCTTTAACAGTTTTTCTTTCGACACGAGTTTCAAGTGAAAAAGAAATGCTTTTAACCGAAAATGTAAAACAGAATGCCACGTATTGTGAAAAACTTTTTGCAAATTGTAATAGTCAGGAAGAATTCAACAACTCATTGATTATTATATGTAATAATCTTGGTGTAACATCAAATGCAATTGATGCAGACGTATTTTTCTGTAATACAGATGGTAAAGCTATACTTTGTAAAGAAGATTTTTTATATAATTATTCACCTGATAGTGAGGGTTGTATGCTTCACAAAGGGTATTTAATTCCTGAAGATATAATGTCATCAGTTACAAAAGGTTATTTCTTCAGCAGTGATAAGGTTCAAGGGGTTTTCAATGAACGAACATTCCTTGCAGGCGCTCCTGTCAGAGTTGGTGGAACAGTTGTGGGTGTAGTTTTTGCAGCAACACCACTTGAATCAAGTTTCAGAGAGTATGCGGGCAGAATAATGAGTTTGTTCTTATCTTCTGCAATATTTGCGGCGGCTCTTTCATTTCTTGTTGTTTATGCATTTACTGCAAAGCTTACAAGACCTTTGCGACAGATGTCAAATGCTACAAAAGCTTATGCGCAAGGTGATTTCAGTAAACGAGTAGTTGTTCGTGGCTCTGATGAATTTGCAGAATTGTGTCAGAATTTTAACCGAATGGCATCTGCTCTTGCGGTACTTGAATCATCAAGACGAAGCTTCGTTGCTAATGTTTCTCACGAGCTTAAAACACCAATGACTACAATAGGTGGATTTATTGATGGTATGCTTGATGGTACAATTCCACCTGAGAAACGCAACGAGTATTTGCAGATAGTATCTAATGAAACAAAACGACTTTCAAGACTTGTAACATCAATGCTTAATCTTTCAAAAATTGAAGCAGGCGAGCTTGAGCCAAAACGCAGTGAATTTGATATTTCACCATTGATTATTGATTGTTTATTAAGTTTTGAGCAAGAAATAGAAAAGAAAAACATTGAAATTGATGGCCTTGATAAAATAGGTCAGATAAAAATCATTGCAGACCGTGATATGATTCATCAGGTAGTTTATAACCTTGTTGATAACGCGGTTAAGTTTACAAATGAAGACGGAAAAATTACAATTTTGGCAGGTGAATATAATCTCAACCAATTATATGTGTCAATTGAAAACACAGGTGAGGGCGTTTCTTCTGAAGAAATTGGCAAAATTTTTGAACGTTTTTATAAAGTTGATAAATCAAGAAGTTATGATGTTAAGAGTGCAGGACTTGGATTGTATTTGTGTAAAACAATAGTAGAATTGCACGGCGGTCAGATTTATGCAGAAAGCGTAGAAGGACAGTTTACACGATTTACAATAACTTTCGAGAAAATTGATAAATAGCGGAGGCAATTATGGACCAAAATTTTGAGAATAATATGAATGGGACAGAAAATACAGAGCAAAAAGAACCTGTTAATTCTACTGTGCCACCACAACCAACATATACACAGCAGACACCACCTTCATATAACACATATTACGGCAGCAATCAGTATATGCCATATGGCAGTTACAACAGACCAGTAACTCCAAAACCTGAAGCTCCTAAAAAGGCTTCAAAAGGCAAAAAGTTAGGGATTGTTTTTGCAGGACTTATAGTTTGCATATGTTTTCTTGTTGCTACAGGTGTTATTATAGGAACATTTGTTGCAGGTGAAAAAGGTGATACTACAATTCAGAATGGCGATGACACAGAACTTGACCTTATGGATGGCGTAATTGGTGACGAAGAAACAGAAGAATTTCCTGATGGTAAACTTTCTGCAAAACAGATTTATAAAAAAGTGCATGAAAGTTCAGTTGGTATTCTTGTTTATGCTAACACTCAACAGGCGGTTTATTCAGAGGGTACTGGTATTGTAATGAGTGCTAATGACGACAAATCAGCAACATATATTATCACTTGTGCTCACGTTATTGATGCAAAAAATCCTAAAATAATAGTGCAGACAGCAGACGGCACACAGTATGATGGTGTTGTTGTTGGTCTTGATGCTAAAACCGATATTGGCGTTGTAAAGGTAAATTCAACAGACCTTAAACCTGCAGAATTTGCAGATTCATCAGCAGTTGAAGTTGGCGATACTGTTTATGCAATAGGTAATCCTGGTGGTATGCAATTCTTTGGCTCATTTACAAACGGAATGGTTTCTGCCCTTGGCAGACCTGTTGATAGTCCCGTTGGTTATGAGGTTGCTTGTATTCAGCACACTGCACCTATTAATCCAGGTAATTCAGGCGGTGCTCTCGTTAATGAAAATGGTCAGGTAATTGGCATAAATTCATCAAAAATTGCATCAACAGACTATGAGGGTATGGGCTTTGCTGTACCAAGTGCTACAGTTAAAGAAATTGTAGATGAACTTATTAAAAACGGCGTTGTTACTAATCGTCCTGTGCTTGGAGTTAATGTTGCTCTTTCAAGTCAGAGTCAGGTTTATTCAATTGTTGTTCAAGCAAACAAATTGCCAGTTGGCTCAGTTGTAATTGATACAATTATGAATGGTAGCGACCTTAAAAATAAAGGTGTCAAAGAAGGCGATATGATTATTAAAGTCAATGGCAAAGACTTGGAAACACAAGATGTTTTGCTTGATGCTATTGAAAAATCTAAAGTGGGTGATACATTAAAGCTCACAATTTGCAGAATAGATTCAAATTATAATATTTCAATCTTTGATGTTGATGTTAAATTAGTTGACGATTCAACAGTTTCAGAGCCTGAAACAGAAGTGCCAGAATATGATTATGGTTATGGTTTCGGCTTCCCATTTGGCGATTAGTCATAAAAGAAAATCCCATTCTCATTTGCGAGAATGGGATTTTTGTTTTTGATAAATTGGAGTTTGTCTAACTGTTTTATATGCGTTTTCTCGGCTCCCCTGAAAGGGGAGCTGTCGAGCGAATGCGAGACTGAGGGGTTTGTTTTGTTGGGAGTATAACCCCTCTGTCACTTCGTGACATCTCCCCTTTCAGGGGAGAC
>JAZLBG010000015.1:0-1034 GCA_045613585.1 Candidatus Fimenecus sp.
CGCTATTCAACAATCTTTGAGAAAAGAGCCTTAATTAGAAAAAGACCGTAGACAAATTTTACGTCTACGGTCTAAAAGCAGGAAAATATAAATGTTCCTGCTTTTATTTATTTTCCATCTTTAAAGAAACCGATAACATCATCAAAAAGCTTTGCACCGTTACCTTCTTACAACAAGGTATAAGAAGACAAAGCACTTAAAAACTTTTTCTCAAATACCCGCGATTATTCAAAGGAAAAGAAGGCTTAGTACTGTTGCTATTTATTTTCACACATTTTCATAATATGTAACATTATAACAACACTCCTACTCGCTTCATCAGTAATAATTACATATGTGTTTCAATAAAACCACAGAATGAATCAACTGGGTCTACACCTGTAAATTCTGAACGTCCTAATAATTTTTCCACAATCGCAACTAATGTATGCTCATGGTTATCATAAGCATTAATGTACGTCTTCACTTGCGGTACATCTGCTAAGTGGAATGGGCATTGTAACGAGATGAAGATTGTTGGTACTTCATTTACATAGAACGGAATATCTGGCGTTCCTTTTGAAGGATTCCATTGGATACGTTGATCTGTACTTGGTGGTACATCCGCTACATTAATTACTAAGTCATACTTGTTTGTTAAGTCAGCAATTGGACGTTTTTGAGCATATACGTTCATTACTGCACCTAGCATTTCTTGTGGTGGAAGTTTTAATAATTTATCAATTGCAGATTCATAAATTTCAACTTCAAATCCTGCTTTTTCAAGTAAGTCCTTCATAATTTCAATTGGCTTTTTCTTACCGCCTGACATAGCAGCCATGATTTTACCGTAAGCAGATTCTGGTCCTTTTACTTCAACAAGTAAAACTCTCTTATGCTTTTCTGGGCTTAACGGTAATAATTCTTGTTTATTTTTTACTAATGTAATCGCTTTATCTGAGATTTCAGGTGCAATTGCTTTATTTTCAGCTGTACCGATTTTAGCCATTGCTTCTTCTTTTGGTTGTAAAATTTCAGTTTTCGCTTTTTTGTGT
>JAZLBG010000016.1:0-51573 GCA_045613585.1 Candidatus Fimenecus sp.
GTGTTGTAAAATGGCAAATATCAATAATAATCTTGAATATATCAACGAGCAAGCAAAGACAAATCCAACTGATTTTGTGAAAAAATGCGAAGAAAGATATAACAATATAATCGAAGATATAGCAAGGGGTATTTCAGAAGAAAAAGGTCGTGCCATCGTTATGCTTGCAGGTCCTTCTTCTGCGGGTAAGACCACAACGGCAAAGAAACTTTGTGAAGCACTGAATAATAAAGGCATAAAAACTTATGTTTTAAGTTTAGATGATTTTTATCTCAACCGAGAAGATATTCCTTATCTTCCTGACGGCACTCAAGATTATGAAACAGTTTATGCTCTTGACCTTCCGTTGTTTACAGATTGTGTAAACCGTCTTTTAATGGGTGAAACTGTTAAAAATCCAATATTTGATTTCACAACGGGCACACGAAGTGCTAAAAATTTCAATGAAATCACATTGGACAAAGATGATGTGGTAATCATTGAAGGTCTTCACGCACTAAACCCCGTTATCACAGAAAAAATCGAAGGCAAGCTTTTAAAAATCTATATAAATGTGTCATCACGAATTTATGATAACAAGGGCAACATCATTCTCAACAAGAGAAATATGCGATTTGTCCGTCGAATGGTCAGAGATTATAAATTCCGTAACAGCACAGTTGATAATACTTATAAGCTTTGGAAAAATGTTACAGCAGGTGAAGATAAATATTTATTCCCATATCGTCATTTGGCTGATATAAAAATTAATACAATTCATCTTTATGAAAGTTGTGTACTGAAGCATCAGGCTATGAATTTAATTGAAGATAGCCAGGTTTCAGACGAATATAAAGACGATATTCAAAAAATTTATAATGCATTAAAACGATTCGAAAATATAGAACAATCTCTTGTGCCAAGCGATTCACTTCTTCGTGAATTTTTGGGTACAGAGAAATAAATCCTAATAAAAGGAGTAACTGTTATGGCAGAAAAACAAAGAAAAAGTCAAACCCTACTTAATGGTGCATTGGTATTAAGCCTTGCAACAGTAATAATCAAGGTTATTGGCGTTATTTATAAAATACCACTTTCAAATATGATTGGTACTGTGGGTAGAGGTCTTTTTGACTCAGCATATAGTCTTTATGTGCCTGTTTATACAGTTGCTATGGCGGGGCTTCCCGTTGCAATTTCAAATATGGTATCAAAGGCGATGGCTCTTGGCAGATATCGTGATGTTAAGGTAATTCATAAGGTTGCAAAGCGTCTTTTCTTAATAGTTGGTATTGTAGGCACGCTTGCAATGTTTATTCTTGCTTACCCTTATGCTCTTTCTGCAAAGAATATGGATATTATTCCAGCTGTGCTTATAATAACACCATCAATTTTCTTCTGTTGTGTAATGTCAAGTTATCGCGGTTATTATAATGGCCTTTCAAATATGATTCCAACTGCAATTTCACAGGTGCTCGAAGCGGGCGGTAAGCTTGTTTTCGGTCTTGTATGTGCAAAATGGGCAATTAGTTACGGCCTTTCTCGTTTTGAACAAGGCTTAACAGTTTTCGGACAAACAGTAACAACTGAAAGCGAAGCATTAAGTGCAATTTACCCTTATGCCGCAGCAGGTGCTACTGCAGGTGTTACATTAGGTACTGTAATAGGCGTTATATATCTTTTTGTTATGCACAAAATTAGTGGTGACAGAATTACAAAAACAGAGCTTGCATCTGCGCCAAAACCCGAATCTTCAGGTATTATTGCAAAGAAAATGTTCCAGTTTGCAATTCCGGTAGCGCTCAGTTCACTTGTGTTTAGCATTACAAACCTTATTGATGCAATTACTGTACAAAATCGTCTTGAAACAGTTGTCCTTAATAATATGGATTTAATCAGAAATATGTATTCAGAGCAACTTGTAGGTGTGCTTGATGCAGATGTTAAGAACTTCCTCTATGGTTCATATTCATTGTCACTTGACTTTAGAAATCTTATTCCATCAATTACAATGACATTAGGTATCAGTGCAATTCCTGCACTTTCTGCTGCATGGGCAGTTAAAAATAAAAGAACAATTAAAGTTTCAATTGAGTCAGTAATGCGCGTTACAATGCTTGTTGCAATGCCTTGCGGTATTGGTATGGGTGTGCTTGCTCAACCAATTCTCGCAGCATTCTATGGTAGTGGTGCTTCTGCAAGTGGTGTTTCAATTGCTGCACCTGTACTTATGGTTTATGGCTTTACAATTTTCCTTATTGCACTTTCACAACCAATGACAAATATGCTTCAGGCTCTTGATAAAACAAAAATCCCACTTGTTTCTATGACAGTTGGTGCGGTTGTAAAGTTTATATCAAATCTTATATTCGTTTCAATTCCAAGTCTTAACGTTAATGGTGCGGTAATTGGTACTGTCAGCTGTTATGCAGTCATTACAATAATCAATCTTTTCGCAATTATAAAAACAACAAGAATAAGAATAAACTTCGTGTCAGTTTTCTTAAAACCTATTATCTGTGGTGTGCTTTGTGGTATAGGTGCATATACATCTTTTGGACTTTCAAACCGCTTTATTCCTGATTTTTCACTTGCAGGTCATAACGTAAAAAATATATTGTGTTTAGGTATCGGCATTGGTTTTGGTGGTATTATTTATGTGATTTCTATGCTTTTAGTCAAAGGAATATCAAAAGATGACGTAAATATGCTTCCAAAAGGAGAAAAAATCGCAAAAATACTTGCAAAATATGGATTTATAGAGTAAAATATAATTGTATTTGGAAGGTGAAAGAATGATTGAAAACTTTAACTTTAAAGAACATTATGATGTTAATGATTTAGTTGATATTGTACAGATTCTTCGTTCACCAGACGGTTGCCCTTGGGATAAAGAGCAAGACCATAAATCAATCCGTCGTGATTTTCTTGAAGAAACATACGAAGTGATTGAAGCTATTAATAAAGACGATAGAGATGGCCTTTTAGAAGAACTTGGCGACGTTTTGTTGCAGGTTGTTTTCCATACACAAATTGAGCGTGAGAAAAACTCCTTTGACTTAAATGACGTGGCTGATGGTGTTTGCAAAAAAATGATTGAGCGTCATCCTCACGTTTTTGGCAATGTAAATGCTGAAACAAGTGAACAAGTTCTTGATAATTGGGATGTTATAAAAAAACAAACTAAACAACAAAAAAGTCAGACTGACTCAATGCTTTCAATTCCACGCGAATTTCCTGCGCTTATGAGGGCTGATAAAGTTCAGAAAAAAGCTGCAAAAGTTGGCTTTGATTGGGATTCAGTTGAAGGTGCATTTGATAAAGTAAGTGAAGAACTTGCCGAACTAAAAGAAGCAGTTACAATGGGTGTTATTGAAAACGCTAATGAAGAACTTGGCGATTTACTTTTTTCAGTAGTCAATGTTTCAAGATTTATTAGTGTTGATAGTGAAGAGGCCCTTACATTTGCAACTGATAAATTTATTGACCGCTTTTCAAAAGTCGAAAAAATGGCGGAAGAAAAAGGTATCAATATGAAAGAAACAGAGCTTTCTGAGTTGGACAAGCTTTGGGACTTAGCTAAACAGGTATCAAAAAAGGATTAAATCCTTTTGGATAAATAAAAAAAGAGAAAAATTTATTGGAGGAAATCACAATGAATAAGACAGAACTCGTAGCAGCAGTTGCTGCAAAAGCAAACATTTCAAAGAAAGACGCAGACGCAGCAGTAGCAGCAGTTTTTGCATCAGTAACAGACGCACTTGCAAACGGTGACAAAGTTCAGCTCATCGGTTTCGGTACATTTGAAGTTAGAGCAAGAAACGCTAAGACAGCTCGCAACCCAAGAACAGGCGAAACAATGACAGTTCCAGCAACAAAAGTTCCAGCTTTCAAAGCAGGCGCAGCTCTTAAAGCAGCAGTTAAATAATTAAACTTTTGTAAAAAAGTGGGGAGTCGTTTTCGACTCCCTTGTTTTTTGGTGAATAAAATGAGATTAGATAAGTACTTAAAAGTATCAAGAATAATTAAAAGAAGAACAATCGCAAACGAGGTTTGTGATGCAGGTAAAGTAAGCGTAGCAGGCAGAGTGGTAAAAGCATCTTATGATGTCAAAGAGGGCGACATTCTTGAAATCACATTCGGTGAAAAGACAACAAAATATAAAGTTCTTACAGTAACTGAACACGCTACAAAACAAACCGCAAGCGAAATGTATATAGAAGTGAAATAGTTAGACAAACTCAAATTTATCATACAATATTTACAATATTCTCACTTATTTCTTTAAACACAGGGGCGCAGTCCATAGCGCCAGATGTGCCATCTTCTTTAAATATGACCACCACATAAGTTTTTTTATTATATGAAAAATACCCACAAAACCAAGTGTGTGTGATTTCTCTGCCATCTTGGAACCATCCACTTTGTGCAGTAGCAGTTTTGCCGTGATTTACAACTATTTCAGAATACGCATTGTTAGCGTTACCATTTGCAACAACACTTTCAAGAATATGGTCAATTTCTTTTATTGTAGAATCGTTTAATACCCGATATTTTGAGGGGAGGTTTACCTTTTGAATTATATCACCATTTTTATCAATGATACCTTTCATAAGTGTAGGCTCACGATAATACCCGCCATTTGCAAAACAAGCATAAGCTACAGCCATTTGCACAGGGCTTACAAGCATTTCGCCTTGACCAAAACACAAGTTTGCAAGAGCTTGTTGTGATGTAATACTTTCAGTTGATGGTAAAATTCCTGGTTTTAAATTAAAATTATCTGCTAATTCAACACTTTTTCCAAATCCTAAAGATGAACAAAGTTTTAGTAGTTTTTCTGCTCCCACTTTTTGCCCCAAAGCAATAAAATATGTGTTGCAAGAATTTTCCATAGCTGATTTAAGTGTAGAATATCCATGGGCAACAGAGTTATGACACCTAAAAATAGTGCCGTTAACATCAATACTACCAGTACAGTTGTATTCAAAATTAATATTGCATTCTAATGCTACACTAGCAACAAAAGGTTTAAAAACTGAGCCAACGCTATATGGAGTTAAAACACGATTTAGAAAAGGTGAGTCGTTGTTTGTGAGTGATTCTGATAAATCAAGTGGATTAAATTCTGGAATAGATGCACTTGCAAGGATTTCACAAGTATTAGCATCAAGTACAACACAAGCACCTTTTTCTATATTTTGATGCATTAGAGCATTTTCAGCAATTCTTTGAATATCAAGGTCAATTGTCAATTGGATACCCGCAGGTGAGAGATAACTGTCTTGTTTAAATTCGATACTTTCACCTAAAAGTATATGTCCCAATGCATCAACATTCCATTTTGCACGAATTTCTCCACTTTGCTGTGAAAGAAAACTATCATATGCTTTTTCAAGCCCCATAGTACCTTTGCCGTTTTCATCAAGATGGCCTATTAAATGCACGCAAGGTTGGTTAGGGGAGTATCTATTAATAACGTCTGTTGAGCAAACATCGTTTTCAGTAAATTTTTGAGAAGAAGAAAAAATGCTGACTTTTCCTTTCGACATATTTTTATAAATTTTTGATTTTTCTTCCTCTGTAAGCACTTTTGATATTGTATTAAAAGCATTAGTTGTAGGAAGACAAACAGTAATGTTTTTTGAGTCTGTGTTTACAAGTCGTCGTCCTTTGCAATCGTAAATCATTCCTCGAGATGTGTCAATTACAACACTTTTCTCGTTAGATTTTTGAGATGTAGTTGATGTGTCAAGATTAAGACCAATAATGCCAATATTTATAATTAGAAGTCCCAATATGACCATAAGTCCCCAAAAAGATATTGCAACTCTTTTGTGCATAAAAAATCACCCGTGTAAAGTTTTGACACGAGTGATTATTTTTATTATAATTTATGCTTTTTTCTTAAATTTTTCTGCTAAATCAAATTCTGCAAATTTTGTATTTTTAGTTTTCTCAATTATTGCTTTCATAATAAGATAACCCATAATGCCTGCGAATGTACCAACAATAACGCCACCAAGTACATCAGTTACATAGTGTACCATAAGGTAAATTCTTGAAAGACCAACAAAAGCAGAGAATACTGGGAAAATCCAAGCAATCTTTTTATTCTTGATTACACAGAATATTGCAATACCAAGTTCAAAGGCAGCAGTTGTGTGACCAGATGGGAATGACTTGTCGCTTTCAACGTGAGCACCAGCAAATTCATACCAACTCATAAAGAGTGGATTTTCTGCATAATAAACATATGG
Organism: Candidatus Fimenecus sp.; assembly: GCA_045613585.1. GTDB lineage: Bacteria > Bacillota > Clostridia > Oscillospirales > Acutalibacteraceae > Fimenecus. Next base: position 6,240 of record JAZLBG010000016.1, read on the forward strand.
ACGCGGTCTTGCAAATAATGGCTTCATAACAAGGTTTGTAAGAAGTGTACCTACAAGCACTGCAAAAAGCACAGCCATACCAAATTTGCGAGTCTTTTTGAAAGGAATCATAATAGCCCCTGCAACTGCCATTGGTATAACAAATTCAGAACCACCAAAGAATGTAATAAACTCTGCAACAACATTCATAAAAGCACTTTGGATTTGTTCACCAAAGAATGTGAAAACACTCATATCAAATGAGTCAAAAATTGAAAAATCCATATTCCAATCTCCTTTATGTAATTTTATAGTAATATTTTACAATATTTTTGATTCTTTTGCAAGAGAAAAAAGAGCGGGGCGCTGACCACAGCGCCCCGCTAATTATTTATTTCCAGTTGATTTTTAATTCTGCAATATCAAGTCCGTTATTATTAGGATACCATTTTTCACCAAGTGTAATATTGCTTTCTGCATTATTAACATTTACTGTTAAAAGATTTGTGCAGTTATAAAAAGCATATTCGTTAATACTTGTAACGCTTGCAGGAATTGTGATTTTTGTAAGTCCATAGCAATATGAGAAAGCATCTTTACCGATAACTTTAAGACCATCAGGCAAGTTGATTTCTGCAATCGCTTCACAACGGAAAAAGGCTTTTTCCTGAATTTCTTTTACAGTGTCAGGCAAAGTAATTTTTGTAATCTTTGTGCATTTATAAAAAGCCTTTGAACGAATTGTTTCAACTGTGTCGGCAACCATATATTCACCATCTTTAGCAGGTGGAAAATATACAACAGTTTTCATATCTTTTGTGTAAATAACACCATCAACAGAACAGAAATTCTCATTTGCCTCATCAACTGTGTAGTGTGTTATATGTTGATTATTTGCAAGTGCCCAGTTACCGATTTCTTTAACATTTTTACCAATGTTAAAATCAGTAACATATTCAAGGTTTGTAGCAGCAAAATCAGCAATTTTTGTAACAGGAATGCCGTCAATCTCGTCAGGGATTGTAAGAGTTGTAACAGTAGATTTATTAGGCACACCAACAACGGTTGCTTCACCGTTTTCTATTTTATAATCTATTGTTTCATTTTCACCACTTAATAAACTTGTAATAGAGTCACAACCCGAAAACAAGAAACAAACACATAAGGCAAGTGAAATAATAGCAATTATTCTTTTTTTCATGCGTTTACAACCTCGCTTTCTGAAACTTCAAGAGATTTAACTCTTTCTTGCAACTCTTTAACACACATATCGTGCTTTTCTCGTGTTAAATCATAGAATATAAATGGAACAGTCAAGAGCACAAGACCTATTACTGACCCCCAAGTATATAAACTGAATACGTTATTGAGAATAGTTGAGTCGAAAAGCACATCCCAGTCAGATGTGAAGCCCATCATTGAAAGTAACCATGGCATAATATAACCGATTGCCACATTCACAGGGTTTAAGAACCAACCGAATACGCCTGACATAGCATCTGCACGCTCGCCGTATTTCCATTGATGATATGTAAGAATGTCCGCATTAAGACCAACATTAACACCATCAACAACAGGGGCAATAGTGTTTTTTAGTGTCATTGCCACCATAAAAATAATAATATTTTCCATTTTAACGGCAAGTGCTATAAGCAATACTGTAAGAATTGTTACACCACGGAAAGTGATAAGAATATTTCTCTTCTGAAATCTTTTTGTAAGAATTGGGCAAAGAATATTGCCAAGTGTCATACCCATAACTACAATGTTTGCTGCAACACCTGAAAACCATTCCATACGGAGTGAATATACAAACCACCAGCTGAGAAGATTTCCAACAAGACCATGCCATTGACCAATTATGTTTGAAACATTAGTAATCCAGAAATATTTATTTTTAAGAACATTTTTAGCACCTTTGAAGAAGGTAACTCGTTCTCTCTTTTCCATAGGTGGTTCAATGATTCTTTCTTTACAGAATGCAGCAAGCAAAGCAATTAACGCACCTGAAATTGTAAAAATCGGGATAAATACTTTATATGTGTTAATGTGAAGATATCCACCTGTTTTTGTAATAAGCATAGGCAGAAGTGCGCCTACAATAGATGAGAAGAAACCTGAAATAATAGGTGAAATTGAGTGGAGCTTTTGTCTTTCTTGTGAGTTAGGTGTCATAAAAGTAACAAGAGTATTAACACCTGCAAAGTTGTTATAGAAATAAGACATAAGCGTAAATGCAAAATGAAGCACAACAAGTTTAGTTGTGTAACTCATATTCTGCACAGGAAGATATGGTATTACAGAAAGCATTAAAGCAGATGGAATTCCGCAAAGAAGAATAAATGGCTTGAATCTTCCGTGCTTTTCGCAGAATTTTCTGCGGACAAACCAGTTGAAATAATCCCATATAGCCCCTGCAACGAGCATATTACCAACAAGTTGAGGTAATCCGTTTATTACAGACTCAAACATTCCTTGCGGTAGAAAATAACAACCAATACCAATAACAAGTTTTCCTGCATATGAAAGGTGAGCAAAAACTTTCATTTTGTTTGTGAGTCTGCCGTGATTTTCATAAATCAATACACCAATAGGATTCATAAACATGAGCACATAACCTACTATTGTGCTTATAATATTGATAATTGAAAAGTCAATTGCACGAATACCCATAACTGCACCGCAGAAATAACCTGCTGAGAATGAAATAATACCAGATGCAGTTAAATATACGTAAGAGCCACCCTGAGCAAGCGTATATGCAGCCATTTCTTTAAGGGTCAAATATTCACCCTCGTTAGGCGTGTTCCAATTATTTTTAACATAACCAGGCAAGCCTTTAACTTTATCAATGATTTCAGTTTTTGTCATTTAATCATCCCTTTCCAAAACCTATAAAAATTATACTACAAAACATTTGTAAAATAAAGCAAAGAAATCTAAAAATTACTTTTTTCGTTAAATTGATTAAAAAAAGGCAGCAAGCATTGTGCTTACTGCCAATAAAAACACCTGTTTTTATTTCCAGATTACCCAAAGAAGGATATATCCAGTAATAACTGCAGCCATTGTGAATGGCACGCCATATTTCATAAATGTTGTACTCTTAACCTCATAACCTTCTTTGCGAAGAATACCAATGCCTGCAATATTTGCAGAAGCACCGATTGGTGTAAGATTACCGCCAAGTGTAGCTCCGCAAAGAAGACCATAATAAAGAAGAATTGGATTCATACCAATTTCATTTGCAATAACAGGAACAATTGAAAGCATTGTTGCAGTATATGGAATATTGTCAATAAATGCCGAAAGAATAACTGACATCCAAACAATAATTGTAAAAATTAAAAATGGTGAGCCAGCACCGATACTCGCAATTGCAGAGCCAATAATATCAATAACACCAGCGTTTTTAATGCCACCGATTACAACAAAAAGTCCTGAAAGAAGAACAATTGTAAACCAGTCAATTTCTTTAATAGATGCTTTAAGAACCTCTTTATTCTTTTTAATAAAGATTTCACGGATAAGCCCTGCTAAGAAAAATGCAATACAAATAATACCATTTGTAATATCAGGCTTGTAGAGCTGACCTTCTGCTGCATTATCTTTATAAGGAATAAATGAAACAGCAATAAGTGCTAAAACTGTGCCAACAAGTAAAATAGTTGGGAATTTATCTTCAACTACTGTGCGTGAGTTAAACTCAATTTTATCTTTTTCTTTACGGAACATAAAGAGAATAATAAGCGCAGAAACAACAGCGCCAGCTTGAACAACCCAGAACATACCTACGTGGCCATTGTGAACAAAAAAGTCAGAAAAATCAAGATTAGCAGCTTTTGCAAGAAGAATTGATGTTGTATCACCAACAAGAGTTGCTGCTCCCTGAAGATTTGAAGAAACTGCAATACAAATAATTGATGGAACAGGAGAAATATTGATTTTTTTGCAGAATGCAAGTGCTACTGGAGCAATCATAAGCACAGTGGCAACATTATCAACAAAAGCTGAAACAATACCTGCAAAAAGTGAAAGAGCTACAACTGTCCATTTAACATTAGGCATTTTTGAAATAAGAATGTCTGACATAAGTTGTGGCATTTTTGACTCAATAAAAAGATATACAGTGCCCATTGTACCAGCAATCATCATTATAACATTCCAGTCAATTTCACTTAAGGCGTCTGTTATTCCATAAGTAAATGTGCTGTCACCAATTGCAAAAAATCCTTCACCAAAAAGATTAGGATTTACAGAAGCAATAATACCAAGTACTATAAAGATTATAGCAGAAGTAACTGTGATATATGGTCTGATTTTTTGGAATGCAAGCATAAGAATATATGTAATTGCAAAAATCACCAAGGCTGTAACTGTAATTGGACTCATAAAAATTCCTCCAACAAAAAATGGATTCCCGAAAATAGGGGAATCCACATAAGAACACACAATAAATGAGTTCATCGAAACAAATAGAAAACAAAAGTTTCTATGACAGACTCCACCCTTGTTTCGAGTACACAAAAATTATATATCACATTGTTAAAAAAGTCAACAAGTTGAGTTTAACTTGTTGACTTTCTTTAATTAATTTTTAATGAATGAATTTTTAATAAGTTCACGGGCAGAAACAAGGTCAAGCCCTTTATCAAGATACATAAGCTGCACCATAAGATTTCCAGCAGCAGTAGCTTCAACAGGTCCCGCAATTACTTTTTTGCCAGTATATTTTTCAGTAAGTGAGTTAAGATAACTGTCTTTACATCCGCCACCAACAATGTTGATTACATCAACCTGCTTATTGCTGATTTCTTCAACAATCTTAACTGCTTCCATATAAGTTTTTGCAAGTGAATGATAAACTGAATTTAATACATCTCCAATTGGTAATTGAGGCTTGTTAAGATAATTTCTAATTGCTTCAACCATATTGTCAGGAGCTAAAAATTCTTCTGCATTAGGGTTAATGTATTCTGTAAAATCACTGTCCATAGCCATTTGCATCATCTCGTCATAAGTGTATTTTTTATCGAGATTTTTGCGAATATTCTGGAAAAGCCACATACCCATAATGTTTTCAAGAAAACGATAACGATGCTCAATGCCACCCTCGTTGGTGAATCCTGAATTCATAGCTTTTTCACAAGTCACAGGCTGTGTATTTTCAGTGCCAATAAGACTCCAAGTGCCTGAAGAAATGTAAATACCATTATCACCAACAGAGCAAGATGCAACTGCAGATGCAGTATCGTGAGAAGCACAAAGAATAACAGTAGTGTCAAAACCGATTTCTTCTTTAACTTCGTCACTCAAATTGCCAACAACTGTACCAGGCAATGAAAGGGGAGTAAAGATTTTTTGTGGAATACCTAATTTTTCAAGTATTTCTTCATCTCTTTCAAAGGTCTGTGTATTAACAAGTCCGCCAGTTGTGCTGAGTGTGTATTCGTTTTTAATTTCACCTGTAAGCTTAAATGAAAAATACTCAGGCATCATTAAAAAGTATTCTGCATTTTGAAGTTTTCCACTTTTTTTATCACAGTACAACTGATAAATTGAGTTGTAGTTAGTAGCTTGAATACCTGTACGCTCATATAATTCTTTTCGTGGAATAATCTTATCAATTTCTTCTGGGATTCCAAGAGTTCTGCTGTCACGATATGACACTGCAGGCATAATCTCTTTCTTGTCTTTATCAAGAAGTACATAGTCAACGCCCCAAGTGTCAATAGCAACAGTGTCAGGAGTAATACCACGATTTCTACACTCTTTAAGACCATTTTTAATTTCTTCAAAGAGCTTTTCAATATCCCAACAAAGAGTACCATCAATATCTACTATTCCGTTTTCAAAACGGTAAATTTCTTCAAGTTGTAACTTGCCATTTTCTATGTAACCAAGAATATGACGGCCACTTGAAGCACCCATATCAATAGCTAAACAGTATTTCATCAGATAACACCCTTTTGAAGAATAAGATTTGCATAAAGTGCAGATTCGCCAGTTGCAATAATTGCATAGCACTTTTTAGCCTCTTCATAAAATGCAAAACGCTCGATTTCACCGAAAGCATTAGCACCACGGTCGTCGTGTTTTGCAACGATTTTTTTGTATTCGTCCCAAATAGGAGTCTCAACAGTATCGCCCGCCATAACCTGCATAAGTGATACAGGGTTTTCTACATATGTATCAAGAGGGAAAACTGTAAGAATAGCATCAAGCAAATCTGTAGCAGAGTGTCCGTCAGCACGAATTACAATAGCGTCTTTGCCCATGCTTTCAGCGGGGAAGTTAGCATCAGCAATAACAATTCTGTCACTGTGTCCCATTTCGCAAAGCACTTTGAGCATTTCTGGAGACAAGATTTTTGGAATATTTTTAAGCATAATTAATCTTCCTTATTGTAATGTTTATAACCAGGGTGCTTACCTGTAACACCATAGTAATTTTCTCTTAAATATAAAAGTTTATCAATGTTTTCTTTTGAGATTTCCTGCGCACCGCCAAGAAGGTGAGCAGTAAGAGAAATTTTAGCAAACAATTCAAGAGTTTCCATTCTGTAGTATGCAGTAATAAGGTCGCAACCAACTGCAAGTGCACCGTGATTCTGTAAAAGCATAACATCGTGCTCTTTAAGATAAGGTGCAATAGCCTCAGGCACTTCGTTTGTACTTGGAGTACCATAAGGAGTAAGTGGAATTGAACCGATTGCAATAACAGTTTCAATCATTGAGTATTCGTCAAGACTCTTGCCTGCAACCGCATAACCTGTTGCTGTAGCAGGGTGAGCATGTACAACTGCACCAACGTCTTCACGTTCTTTATAGCAACGAAGATGCATTTTAATTTCACTTGATGGCTTGTAAGGAGCACCCTCAAGCACTTCACCATCAGCGTTAATTACAACAAGCTTTTCAGGTGTGATAAAGCTTTTGCTGATACCAGTAGGTGTAGCCATAAAGTTTCCATCAGGAAGTTTTACAGATACATTACCGTCATTTGCAGCAACCCAACCGAGTTGCCACATTTTGTGGCAGACATCACAAATCTGCTCACGAATTTCCATATATGATAAATTTGACATATTTAATTACCTCTTATTTCTTGAAAAGTGGGCCAAAATTCTGGCAAGCTCTATAGTCGGCACTTTCTTTATCCATACCAAATGCATTCCATGCTGCAGGACGGAAAATCTTGTATTCATCTACGTTGTGCATACAAACAGGAATACGAAGCATTGAGCAAAGAGTAATAAGGTCTGCACCAATATGTCCGTATGAAATAGCACCGTGGTTAGCGCCCCAGTTGTTCATAACTTCATAAGCAGTTTTGAATGCGCCTTCACCAGTTGTTCTTGGAGCAAACCAAGTGCAAGGCCATGTGTAGTCAGTTCTCTTCCAAAGTGCATCAGAAACATCTTCAGGGAGTTCAACTGTCCAACCTTCTGCAATTTGTACAACAGGACCAAGACCTTTAACAAGGTTAAGTCTAATCATAGTTGCAGGCATTTCTGCACGAGTTTCAAATCTTGATGAATATCCGCCACCTCTGAAGTAACCAACGTCAGCATAGTTCCAAGTAGCATTTTCCATAATTGCTTTCTGGTCTGCTTCAGTAACTTCATACCAAGGCTTAATTACAGCGTTGCCGTTTTCGTCTTTAGCAGCACCGTTAGCGTCAAGACAGCAAGCACCTGAGTTGATAAGGTGAATAATACCGTCACTATCTTTTGCTTTGCCCTCAATATCATAACCTGTAACACGCTTAATAGCGTCACCACTCCAATATGTACGAACATCGGCAAACATCTGTGCACGGTTTGTAAGGAGTTTCATAAAGAGCATACCAAGACCGTTAAGAACATCGTTTTCTGTAGCAAGAATGTAAGGTTCTCTTGCACCATTCCAGTCGAATGATGTATTGAGCATTGATTCAGGGAAGTCACAGTTAGGGTAGAAGTCTGTCCATTGACGCTGACCTTGGAAACCTGCTGCAATAGCGTTGTGACCAACCATTTCTTCTTCGCAACCCTTAGGAAGTTTGTCGTTACCATTCATAAGGTCTTTAATAATAACCATCATCTTAACAACAAATTCCCAGTCTGCATCTTTTTCTGCACGAGTTTTCTGAAGATTTTCAGGATTTTTATCAAAACCTTCAATGCAGTTTTCTTTAGCCCAAGCAAGAGCCTTTTCATATTCATCTTTGTCATAGATTTCTTCTGTCATTCGACGAATAATTTCAACTTCGTCAACAGATTCAACCCTCATACCAAGGTAGTCTTCAATAAAGTCAGAGTCAATAATTGAACCGCCAATACCCATACAGATTGAACCAATCTGAAGATATGATTTGCCACGCATTGTAGCAGCAGCCACAGCAGCACGACCAAAACGAAGAAGTTTTTCTTCTACGTCTGCAGGAATTGTTTCATCGTCAAGGTCCTGAACATCGTGACCATAAATACCGAATGCAGGAAGCCCCTTCTGTGCATGAGTAGCAAGAACAGATGCAAGATAAACAGCACCTGGACGCTCTGTGCCATTAAAGCCCCAAACTGCCTTGATTGTGTGTGGGTCAGTGTCCATTGTTTCTGAACCATAGCACCAGCAAGGTGTAACTGTAACAGTAATGTCAACGCCTTCTTTACGGAATTTGTCAGCACAAGCAGCAGCTTCCGCAACACGACCAATGGTAGTGTCAGCAATAACAACCTTTACAGGTTCACCGTTTGAATATTTAAGGTTATCAGTAAAAAGTTTAGCAGCACGTTTTGCCATACCCATTGTCTGGTCTTCAAGTGACTCACGAACGCCAAGCACACCGCGTCTGCCGTCAATTGTAGGACGAATACCAATTACAGGATAATCGCCGATAAGTCTGTTTTTAGCCATAATAATTTCCCCTTTACAAAAGTAAAATTAATATAAAATTATACAAATATAGTATATCAAATTGCTTATTTCAAGTCAATAAAAAACAGAGCGTTTTTCACGCTCTGTTTGGCTTAATAACTAATTCTTTTAATAAAATCTTTATAGAAGCAAACGCACTGACCAATATTTTCAATATAAATATGCTCGTTAGCACTGTGAATGGTGTCAAATTGCTTCTTATCAAGGTCAATAGGAGCAAAACGAAGAATATTGTCTGCTACATCTGTGAAACGTCTTGCATCTGTGCCTGCAGTAAGAAGATAAGGTGCTACTATAACATCAGGGAAGTTTTCATTCATAACTTCTTCTAAGATTTTATATGGTTTGGAGGTATATGATGAAGGCTCACAATAGTCTCTTTCAATCTGTTCAATTTCTACACCATATTTTTCAGCAATTTTCTTGATTTTTTCTAATCCGTTAAGTAAATCATCTTCACGTACACAACGCAGAAACATGGTTGCTTCTGCATCTTTTGCCTTGATTTGTGGAGCAATCTCTTTACCTGCAAAAACAGTGGTGAAAGTAATGCCTGTTGAAAGCATAGCTTTTGCTGTAGGTATTGTTAACATTACCTTTTTGATGATAGGAGCAAAAAGTGAAAGATGATTGAATAAGAAACTTAAAGGAAAAGCCATATAAGGAGCGTGAGATTCAAAAGTAGCTCTTACTTCAGGCTGAAATTTTGCTTTGTAGATTTTTGCATTACCAACTTCATTAATAAATGAAGAAAGTCTTAAAATTGAACTGTCGTCAGATGGGTTTAATCCACCATGACCTTTTGTAATTTGTGTTGCCTTGCATTTGTATAAATGACGACTTTTTTCATGAACTGCAACCATAGCACTTTTAGCAGTAACAGTAGGAATCATACCTGTTGTTATTGCACCACCCTCGTCGAGTACTGCTTCAAAGTGAATGTTATTTTCTTTAAAGTATTTTGTAGCAAGCACCATTCCTTCGCCGCAAACCTCTTCATTATCTGAAGAGCCAATGTAAAGGTTAATACCATCGAACTCATAACCTTCTTTGATGAGCTCTTCGCAAGCTTGCAATTCTGCAAAAAGGGGAGTCTTAGTATCAATTGTACCACGCCCAAAAAGAGCACCATCTTTTTCTACTGCATTAAATGGGTCAGTTTCCCATTTGTCATCACCATCAACAACGTCATGATGTGACATAAGCATAATATTCTTTTTAGCATTTTTGCCTTTTATAACATATACAAAACATCCGTTGCCAAAAGTAAGTTTTTTTGCCTTTCCACAAAGATTAGGAAAACATTCTTCAACAACATTATAGAATTTCTGAAATTCTTCTTTATTTTCGTAATTATCAGTGAAAACAGTTTTGCAATCCACCATTTTTTTGAGAGTAGAAACGTATTCTTGACGGATTTCTGCAGATACGTTTTTACGACTTTCAATACCTTTTAATTCTCGTTTTATCATAATTATTCACCTTTTCTATGCTTTTCAATGGTTTCAGTAACTCGTTTATCGTTATAAAGAGTAAAGAAAATCAATGAAAGCAAACTGAATCCACCTGCAAAAACACCTGTAAGCTTAACGCCTTGAAGTCCTACGGATTCACCTGATAATGCACCAACTGCAAGAATACTTGAAACTCCCATCATAGCAATAGCAGATGCAATTTTTTCAATGAATGTCTTAACTGCTGAGAATATACCCTCGCGATTAACCTTGTTTTCAAGACTATCACTTTGAATAATATCTGAAAGTACAGATTGTGGTAAAATATTAATTGCAGCAAATGGGAAAGACACCACAACACCCATAGCAAGGCCTATAAATAATTCTTTGCCAGGAGCAAGAGCTGCTATTTTATCGCCAAAATAAATGAACCCAAAAACAACTGTAAATACCACACTTGCAATTACAAGTAAGACTTTTTTGTTGTATTTGCGACTGAATTTTATAATCATAGGGAATAAGCAAATTGCCACTGCAATAGCCGAAAGCATAACAAGGAATGACTGTGATTCAGGCACATTAAGAAGCATTGTAATATAGTAAAGCATAGCAGTTTGAAAGAATGCCATTGAAACGCCACTGAATAAATCACCAGCACTAAAAATAACGAAGTCACGATTTTTGAAAACAAGAGCAAAAGATTTAAGCATAGATTCTTTTGGCTTGATATTCTGCTCAACATAATCATTTTCATTGAAAGCATAAGCAGTTAAAAGCAAGCAGGTTACACCAATTGCTGCAAAGAATGTGAAAACTGTACGCCAAGCCCAAAGTGGAGAAAGTCCTGCATTTTTAAGAATATTAACAAAAAGAGTTGCAGCATACATAAATGAACTTGTACCCATAAAGAATACAGTGCTGATTCCGTAATAACCAACTCTTGCTTTTGCATCAGGAATAATTTCAGGAACAAGAGCATTTCGAGGAATAAAATAGAATGTGTATGCTGTGTAATATGTAATAAGGAAGAAGCCAACCCAAATAGCATTTGCTACAGACCCTGCTTCAAATGGAGCATAGAAAATCATAAGCACAGATAATGCATAAGGAATTGCTGCAAATCTTAAAAATGGCATTCTGCGACCATCTTTATGAGTGCATTTGTCAGAAAGAGATGCAACAATAGGGTCAGTAACCGCGTCAACAATTTTACCAATAGCAGTAATAAGTGCCATAATTGTAATGAACCCTAAAAACTTGTTTTCAGGTAACAAAATAGGCAAACCACTTTTAGCTGTTGGTTGGTAAAAGTACAAAAGATAATTGCCTATCATGCCGTTAAAAAAGCCCTTTGCAATATCTGCAAGGCAATAACGATACATTTTTCTTTTCGGTAAAGTCTTTATCATATAAAACATCCTTGTAAAAAACATTTATAATATAATACCATAAGCAAATACAAAGTTCAATGAAGAAAAGCAAGATAAAATAATAAGTTTCATTTATTTTGAAAAAACTGTTGACATTTTCATTTTCTAGTGGTATTATATTCGGGCGGTAAAAAGTCCGCATATGCGCCGGTAGCTCAGCTGGATAGAGTGTTTGGCTACGAACCAAAAGGTCGGGGGTTCGAATCCCTTCCGGCGTGCCATTAAAAGAGAGTTTGCTTTTGCAGACTCTCTTTTAATTTTATGTTATGTAATGAGGGATTCGAACCCGAGAGGGTCTGAACGTTAAGAAAACAGTCCTGTGGACTGTTTTTAGCGAAGAGCACAATGCGAATCCCTCATTCGCATTGTGAATCTATAATTCGAATCCCTTCCGGCGTGCCATTAAAAGAGAGTTTGCTTTTGCAGACTCTCTTTTAATTTTATGTTATGCAATATGGGATTCGAACAAGGAAGGAGCAAATCAATGATTTGCGGAAGAAAACAGGTAGATTTGATTATATTTGAAAAACCTCCACAATGAGTGGAGGTTTTTAATATTTTATAACGCTTTTCCATCTTTAGTGAAGAGTGGTAATTCCTCAAGAAAAATAATATCATCACGTTTTGCAGCATCGCCTTCGGCAAGAATAAACATTTTACCGCAAACAATACCGCCCGCATCGTTTACAAGTTTTTCAACTGCTTTAAGTGACTCGCCTAATGACACAACATCATCAACAATAAGAATTTTCTTGCCCTTCATAAGGTCCGCGTCTGCCTTATCAAGATAAAGTTTCTGCTCACCTTGAGTTGTAATTGAATTTACTGTTGATTCAAAAACGCCTGTCATATAAAGTTTTGGTTTTTTACGAGCTACAAAATATTTTTCGTTATTCTGAAGTCTAGCCATTTCGTGTGCAAGCGGAATGCCTTTTGCTTCAGCAGTGATTATGTAGTCATATTCAGGTGCTTTTTCCAATAATTCTTTTGCACAAGCAGTTGTAAGTTCAGGGTCACCAAAAATTACAAAGCCTGCAATCATAAGTTCATCTGTTAATGGACAAAGAGGTAAATGACGCTCAAGTCCAGCAATATTCATTTTGTGAAACATAATAATCCTTCTCCTTAAAACATAAATGGACGGAAATGCCTTCCGTCCACCTGAATAGTTTAGTTTGCCAATGCACGGCTAAGCCATACTTCTGCAATATCAAGAGCTGCATAAAGCCCTTTCTTTTCACTTGATTTTACAATTCTCTCACGAGCGCTTACATTAGGGTCAGTATTAAGTAACTGAATTGATACTTTAGAAGCAACCTCAACATCACCAACAGGTTTTGTTGCAAGAATTTGCATCATAATAACATAATTGTCTGAAGCGTTACCATAATAAAGGGTATTACCGTTACGTACTAATGGTTTGCCTTTATATGTGAGGAATTTACTTTTTTCTGCCATAAATACACCTCATTATTTCTTTGAAATTTTGAGATATTCTTTCACAAGGTCTTGCAAAAGTTCATCTCTGTCAAGGCGGCGAATAAGACTTCTCGCATTATTATGAGTTGTGATGTATGTTGGGTCTTCTGAAAGAATGTAACCAACAATCTGGTTAATAGGATTATAGCCTTTTTCAACCAATGCATCATAAACAGAAACAAGAATCTGACGAGTTGTTTCTTCACGCTCATCCTTTAATGAAAATTGAATGGTCTTGTTTGGGTCAAGCATTCACGCCACCTCCGTAGTAATAATTATATTTATTATACACGGAAAAATATTAAAATACAATACCAAAAACTAAAATAAATATAAATTAAGCACTAAAAAACTCCCCGAAGGGAGTTTTTGTAATTTAAGATTTAAGTGCAATTCCGTCTTTGCTGAGTGTATCAATAATTCCGTTTGCAACTTCCATAACTTCTTCAGTTGTGAGAGTTCTTTCAGGGTGTGAGAATGTTATTCTTACAGTGATTGACTTACCGTTTTCATCACGGTATGTGTCAACAACCTGCACATCCTTTATAAGAGGGCAGTTAGCATCTGCAATAGCCTTTCCGATTGGAGCAAATGTTTCGCTCATAAATGAAAGGTCAATTTCCATTTCAGGGAATCTTGAAGGCTCAACATAGTGAATACCTGCGTCAGTGATTTCTGTGAACATTGGCACATCAATTTCAGCAAATACGATAGCAGCCTTCTTGTCAATTTTCTTAGCAACTGTTGGGTGAACAACACCGATTTTACCAAGAACAACATTGTCACAAGAGATTTCGTTAAGGTTTCTTGGATGCTCATAGTTAAGAGTTGCTTCCATTGGAACGAATGTGAGAGCCTTGTGCTTGATGTTATCAGAAACAACTGAAAGCATTGTTGCAAGTTCAACATAAAGAGTTTCCAAAGACTTTGTTTTACTGTAAAGTGTAATGCAAAGTTTCTTTCTTTCGTTGCAAAGTCCATCTTCTTTAAGTCCGTCAACAGTTCTGCCGATTTCAAACACACCAAAATCAGTTGCGAAATTAGTGTTTGTCTTAACCTGACAAAGTTGAGTTGGAATAATTGACTTACGGATTGTTTCAATATTAGGATTTGTAGCACCAGAAAGCTTGATGTTTTCTTCAATTTCCATACCGAGTGCTTTGTATTCATCATAATACTGCCATACGTAAGAATGAAGTTCGTGGAGTGAATAACGATGAACAAGCATATCTTTGATTCTGTCCTCAACTGTCTTTTCTGCCTTTGCACGAACAGGGTAGAGAGGAGCTGAAGCTGTATGAATATCAAAGTTGTCGTAACCATAAATTCTTGTGATTTCTTCAACAATGTCAGCCTTGATAGTAACGTCCTTTGTTGCTCTCCAAGATGGAACTTCTACTGTGAAGTTGTCACCATCGTTAGAAGCCTTGAAACCAAGAGAATTAAGAGTATTTACGATTGTATCGTTTGCGATTTCAATACCTGTGTACTTGTCGATAAATGCCTTGTCGAAATCAAGTGTAACTGTTGGATATTTGAATGCATATTCGTCTGTAAGAGCAGACACAACCTGTGCATCAGGGTCAATACTCATAAGAAGATTTACAAATCTTGCAATAGCAGGTACTGTCATTTCAGGGTCAAGGCACTTTTCGTAACGGTTTGAAGCGTCTGTACGGTGTGCAAGACGAACAGTTGATTTACGGATTGATGCAGCATTGAATGTTGCAGATTCAAGTGTAAGAGTTGTTGTATCCTCTACGATTTCTGAGTCAAGACCACCCATAATACCTGCAATAGCAACAGGAGTGTTATCGTTGCAAATCATAAGTGTATTTTCGTCAATATTTCTGTCAATTCCGTCAAGTGTCTGGAATGTGAAAGGCTCTGAAAAACGTTTAATTCTGATTTTTTCTACCTTTCTTGAGTCAAAAGCGTGCATTGGCTGACCCATTTCAAGCATCAAGTAGTTTGTAAGGTCTGCAAGAAGGTTAATGCCTCTCATACCGCAGTAGAAAAGACGGATTCTCATATTCACTGGACTTACATTCTTCGTGATGTTTGCAACCTGTAAGCAAGAATATCTCTGGCAGAGGTTATCCTCAATTTTAAGGTCAACCTTTGGAAGATTGTCATATTGTGAAAAATCAACCTGTGGAAGTGGTTTTAATTCACGACCTGCCAAAGCAGCAAATTCACGTGCAATACCATAGTGACCCCAAAGGTCAGGACGGTTTGTAAGTGACTTGTTATCAACCTCGAAAACGATATCGTCGATTTCGTAAAGGTCTTTAAGGTCAGTGCCATTCTTAACATCATCAAGAATGTCCATAATGCCTGAATTGTCGTCAGAAATACCGATTTCCTTTTCAGAGCAGCACATACCGTTTGACATATATCCTGCAAGCGGACGAGGAGAAATTTCGATTTCACCAAGTTTAGCGCCAACCTTTGCAAATGCAGTTTTCATACCAAGACGCACGTTTGGAGCACCACAAACAACATCAACAAGTTCAGCTTCACCAATATCAACTTTGAGAAGGTGGAGCTTTTCTGATTTTGGATGGTCCTGAATATCTTTAATTTCAGCAACAACGATACCGCTGAAATCACTGCCCTTGAAGAAAATTTCGTTTTCTACTTCTGCAGTTGAAAGTGAAAATTTACGGATTAAGTCCATTTTGTCAAGACCAGTAAGGTCAACGAAATCACTAATCCAGTTCATTGATAAAAACATAAATTACTCCTCCTTCCTTAATTTTCGTCGTCTGTGAACTGAGTGAGAGTTTTAAGGCTACCACTGTTCAAATCACGGATATCTTTAACACCATATTTCATCATTGCAAGACGAGTAAGGCCAAGACCGAATGCAAAACCTGTGTATTCTTCAGGGTCAATTCCACCTGCTTTAAGAACTTCAGGGTGAATCATACCGCATGGACAAAGCTCAAGCCAACCGCTGTGCTTACATGAAGGACAACCTTCACCACCACAGATAAGGCAAGAAATATCAAGTTCAAAACCAGGCTCAACGAATGGGAAGAAGCCAGGACGAAGACGAACCTTAATGTCCTTACGGAAAACTTCTGAAAGCATTGTTTTCATAAAGTAAATAAGGTTTGAAATTGAAATATCCTTATCAACCATAACGCCTTCCATCTGGAAGAATGTGTTTTCGTGACATGCATCAGTAGCCTCGTTTCTGAAACAACGACCTGGGAAAATAGCCTTGATTGGCATACCGTCGTTAATAAGAGCATCTTTATACTTTTTATAAATAGCATTCTGTGCTGCAGATGTGTGAGATTTAAGTAACTGACCATTATCAAGGTAATATGTGTCCTGCATATCACGAGCAGGGTGGTCCTTTGGAATGTTAAGAGCTTCAAAACATTCATAGTCAGTAACGATTTCACTGTAATCTTCAATGTTAAAGCCCATTGAACGGAAAACGCTTTCACATTGACGCTGAACGAGTGTGATAGGGTGGTATGAACCACGAGTTAAGTCAGCAGGAACAGAAATATCGAAAATTGGCGTACTTTCGATTTCCTTCTTTAACTGGAGGTCTTTGAGTTCCTGACTCTTTTCTGCAATTTTTTGTTCAACAAAGGCACGAACTTCGTTAACAACCTGACCCATAACCGGTCTTTCTTCTGCTGAAAGTGAACCCATCATTTTAAGCATTGATGTAAGCTCACCTTTTTTACCAAGCACCTGAACTCTGAATTCTTCAAGTTGACTCTGCTCGGTAAAAGTACTGAGTTCCGCTTCCGCACGAGCACGGATAGCTTCAAGTTTTTCTCTCATCTTTTTCTTCCTCACTTTAATTTATAATCGGAAATATAGGGAATAAATAAAAAATCCCATACTCCAAAAGAGCATGGGACGAATAAAATCCGCGGTACCACCCAAATTTTAGCAAAAAGCTAACACTTTCCGTGTTCAATAACGAGAACAAACCGTCATCATCTACTGTTAGTTCAACAATGCCACTCCAAAGGGAACTTCAATTAAACTTTTGTCTTTTGTGCTTTCAGCCAAGGCACAATTCTCTGTTAAGATTACTTATTTAATCTACTTTCTTTTTCACTGTGTTTTTATATCTTATGTATTATAACAAAAGAGTAATTTTAAGTCAAGTATAATTTTAATATGGATTTTGTTTTGATAAACTCGAATTTCTCGAGATGATTGAGAATAATAAAAGAGAGTATGTGTGGTACTCTCTTTTTCATCTGTCTAACATTTTTTCTAACAAATTGATTTAACAATCAAGATTTTTTCAATATTATATTTCTTAAATAATTCAATATGCTTTTCTGTAATCTTTTCACCACTTATGGCGATTGGAATAGCAGGGGGGCATGAAACAGTAGGACTTGCACAAACTTTGTTGAGTGCATTTTTTATATCAATTTCTTCACAGTCACTAAAAACTGCTTGGCGAATTCTCATTACTTGTTCAGCTTTTGGAATCTCAATGTTTTCAAAATTATGTGTTCTTTCAATATGCAGATTTTCAAAAGCGTTTTTAATCTTTTCAAAATCTTCAACACTATTTTGTGGACTGAACATAAATACTACAAAATCATTATCGGCATATTCGAATTCGATTTCACATTTTCTAAAATACTCTGCAAAATCAAAGACAAATCCACGAAAATCAACTGTAAGTTTCAAAGGCTCAGCAGATACAATACCAAATCCTTTTTCGCTGATTAAACATCTTAATTCTGCAACCTTTTTGCCACATTCTTCAATATCATTACGGATTTTCTCGTCAATATATCTGTTGCACAAATCCAAGGACTGTAAAATCAGATAAGATGGGCTTGTTGACCCGAAAATTGACATGGCGTTGATGGCATTTTGTGAAAATCCAAATTTGTCATCCCTTGCAATATGCAGATATCCACCACCTGTAAGGACGGGGAGAGTTTTGTGTGCGGAGTCACAACACATATCAGCACCAAGGCTTATAGGGTGTAAATTTTTCTCACAGAATTTGAGATAACTACCATGAGCATTATCCACAAGCAGGGGAATATCATATTTTTTACAAACTTCTGAAATGTCTTTAATATCACTGATTCTGCCAAGGTAATCAGGGCTTGTGATGTATATGGCAAAAGGCTTATTTTCTAACTTTTCAAGTGCCTTTTCTACCATTTCACCATTTGTAACACAGGAACAGATACTGTCAGCAGTTTCAGGGTAAAGCCATTCTACATCCGCATCGAGTTTTGCAAGAGCATAAATAAAAGACTTGTGTACATTTCTGCCTGCAAGTACAAAAGGACGGTTAGTCTTGTCCGCCTTTAAATATGCAAGATAAAGCATAGCGTTGATGCTTTGACTTGAACCGCCTGCGGAATAAATTGTTTTTGATGTTTCAAAAAGTGAGGCTGCATTTTCTTCACTTTTTTTGATTATTCCCTCGGGTGTATAAAGCTCGTCTGCACCATTGATTTCAGTAATATCAAGGGCTTCACAGCCTAAAAAAGACACACCCTTATGACCCGGCATGTGAAGTCGGGCAGTATTACTTTTAATGTAATTCTGCACAAAGTCAAAAATTGGTGTGTCCATTTAATTTATTCCTTTTATTTTTCTTCTGCTTCTGCCACTTGAATCATCACAGCACATTCGATTCTCTTTTTAAAGAGTTCACAGCCATATTCATAAATACCTGTGATTTTGCCGGACGCGTGATATGAGTTAGCAGCACAACCGCCTGAGCAATAAAGCTTTGCCCAACAGTCGTTACATTCAGGTCTTGCATAAGCATTACAAAGCTTGAATTCATTCTGAATTTCCTTGTTTGTAACACCATCCCAGATATTACCGAGAAGGTATTTTGTGTCACCAACAAACTGGTGGCAAGGATACAAGTCACCTGTTGGAGTTACTGCCATATATTCAGTACCTGAACCGCAACCTGAAATTCTCTTGTAAATACAAGGTCCGTGCTTAAGGTCAAGCATATAGTGATAGAATGTGAAAGGTCTGCCTTCCTTCTTGCGCTTAATCATTTCCTTTGCAAGAATTTCATATTGCTCATAAAGAATTGGCAAATCCTCTTGTGTTAATGCAGAAGCGTCTTGTGGATTACAAACAACCGGCTCCATACTAAGCTCGGTAAAGCCCAAATCTGCCATATGGAAAATATCGTTTGTAAAGTCAACATTCTTATGGGTGAAAGTACCACGCATATAGTAGTTCTTGTTGCCACGACGCTTAACAAATTCCTGAAATTTTGGAACGATAGTGTCATAACTGCCACGACCCATATAGTCAACACGAAGTCTGTCGTGAACTTCTTTTCTTCCGTCAAGGCTTAAAACCACGTTGCTCATCTCTTTGTTTGAAAATTCAATAACATCATCGTCAATGAGCATACCGTTTGTGGTAAGTGTAAAACGGAAATTTTTGTTGTGGATTTTCTCCTGAACACGGGCATAAGAAACCAATTCCTTTACAACATCCCAGTTCATAAGTGGTTCGCCACCGAAAAAGTCAACCTCAAGATTTCTTCTTGTACCTGAATTTTCAATAAGGAAATCAAGTGCACGTTTACCAACCTCAAAACTCATAAGTGCTCTTTCACCATGATATTTACCCTGACTTGCAAAGCAATATTCACAGTTGAGATTGCAAGTGTGGGCAACATGAAGACAAAGTGCCTTGATAACAGTATTTCTGTTCTTGAAATCAAAAGCCATACCCTCATAAGTATCCGGAGTATAGAGTTTTCCGTTTTCTTCAAGAGTTTTAACATCACCGATGCAGTCAAGAACATCCTGTTCTGTGATTTCTTCATCCTTATATGTTGTGAGAATGTATTCTGCAATCTCGTCAGCGGTTTTGTCCTTGTACATAGCGATAATGTCATAAGCCACTTCGTCAACAACATGCACAGCACCGCTACAAGTATCAAGAACGATATTGTAACCGTTTAATTTATATTGATGTACCATAAAAACAACTCATTTCAACAAAAAACAGGTAATACAAACGCATTACCTGCTTTCAGCAATAGATTTTAAAAATTATTTGCTTTCAACATTTTCGCACTGCTGATTAGCAACACCGCAAGATGTTTTGCAAGCTGACTGGCAAGATGTCTGGCATTCACCACAACCGCCTTTAACTGCGCTTTCTTTAAGGTCTCTTGTTTCGATTGTCTTAATTCTTTCCATAGTAATATCTCCTATCTGAATAATATCAAATATTTACAGAAAAAGTATATCACAAGCGTTATTTTGTGTCAAGATATATATTTATTTTCGTAATTGCTATAAGTATAACAAAAACATAATAAAATGTGAAAAAACATCTATTATTTTTACAAAATATATGATATGATATTAATTGTATAACTATGCTTATTCGTTTTTTTGAAAGAAGATGAAATTACAATGAGTAAAAAATGTGATGTACTTATAGTGGGTTGTGGCGTTGCAGGTCTTAATACTGCACTTTCATTACCTGAAAATCTTAACATTATAATCCTTGCTAAGAAGGGTAACACAGATTCAAACTCTTCACTTGCACAGGGTGGTGTGGCTGCAGTTCTTGACTTGGAGAATGACAGTTATGATTTGCACATCAACGACACTATGATTGCAGGTAAACATGCTAACGATATTGATGCAGTTACAACATTGGTTCACGAAGGACCTGCAGAGATTTATAAAATCATTGAGTATGGTGTTGAGTTTGACAAAAAAGAAGATGGCGAACTTAATATGACTCTTGAAGGTGGACACAGTCGCAGACGAATTGTTCATCATAAGGATACAACAGGTGCTGAAATGGTTCGTGCCATGGTGGCTGAAGCACAGAAGAGAAGCAATATCACAATTATTGAGAATGCTCCTGTTTTTAAATTGACAAGAGTTAAGAGTGGTATCTGCGCACATTATCTTACAGGGGACACTCAGGATGAAATCTTTGCAAGCTACTGTGTTCTTGCAACAGGCGGTATCGGTCGTGTTTATAAATATACAACAAACCCAAAGGTTGCAACGGGTGACGGAGTTCGTCTTGCATTTGAGCTTGGGGCAAGAATCAAGGATTTAAGCTTTGTTCAGTTCCATCCAACAGCATTTAACTCTGAAGATAATGAGCAGTTCTTAATCAGTGAAGCAGTCCGTGGTGAAGGGGCATATCTTCTTAACTGCAATAAAGAAAGATTTATGCATCGTTATGATGAAAGACTTGAACTTGCTCCTCGTGATGTTGTTTCAAAGTCAATTATTATTGAATCCCGTCGTACTGGCAGTAACGAATTTTATCTTGATATTACACATCGTGACCGTGAATATCTTCTTAATCGTTTCCCAGGAATTTATCAGGGATGTCTTAAATACAATGTTGATATTACAAAGGATTTAATTCCTATTTTCCCTTGTCAGCATTATCTTATGGGTGGTATTGAGGTTGACCTTAATTCACGTACAACAATTTCCCGACTTTATGCAGTTGGTGAATGTTCAAATACAGGTGTTCACGGCAGAAACCGACTTGCAAGTAACTCCTTACTTGAAGCACTTGTTTTCGGTAAGCGTTGTGCTGATGATATTGTTCGTTGTATAGATATGAAATACCCTGAGGTTCAGGTTACTGAAATTGAAAAGGTTGACCTTGATGGTGCACCACTTTTAAAGGGTGTGTGTGACGAAATCAGAAATATTTTACAGCGTTCATATTTCGTAATTTCTGCTAATGAAGATGCAGTAAGAAACGGTTATAAGCGTGTTCGTGAAATCTTAACACGACTTAAAAACGGAAAATTTAAAATTACTCCTGACTATTGCGAGGCTTTAAGTATTGCAACAGTTGCATATATAATTCTTAAGGAGGTCAACGACCAATGAAATTAAATCAGTTTTATGTAGATAATCTTATTAAAGAGGCAATCAGTGAAGATATTAACTATATCGATGTTTCTGCTGTCTATTTAATCCCTGAAAATCAGAGAAATGACTCATATTTTGTAGCAAAGGCTGACGGTGTGCTTTGTGGGCTCCCAATTGCTATGCGTGTATTCACTCTCCTTGATGATACTTTCACATATACAGTTTACAAGAATGACGGTGATGAGGTTAAAGCAGGTGACTTAATCGTTGAATTCAACGGTAAAACTGCTTGTCTTTTGAAGGGCGAAAGAACAGCACTTAACATTATTCAGCATATGTCAGGTATTGCAACTGCAACAAATAAGGCAGTAAAACTCTGTGAGGGTACAAAAGCATCTGTTACAGATACAAGAAAAACTCTTCCGGGTCTTCGTGCATTACAGAAATATGCAGTAGTTTGCGGTGGTGGTAAAAACCACAGATATAATTTGTCAGACGGTGCAATGCTTAAGGATAATCACATTGACGCAGGTGGCGGAATTACAAATGCTGTTGCAATTCTCCGCTCAAAGCTCGGTCACATGGTAAAAATCGAAGTAGAAACAAGAAACTTTGACGAAGTTAAAGAAGCGGTTGAAGCAGGGGCAGATATCATTATGCTCGACAATATGACAAATTCACAGATGAAGGAATGTGTAGAATATATTGACGGCAGAGCAAAAACAGAAGCATCGGGTAACATTACACTTGACAATATTGCAGATGTTGCAAAAACAGGTGTTGACATTATCTCTCTCGGTGCATTAACTCATTCAGTAAAAGCGTTTGATATTTCAATGAAAATGAGATAAATATGAATTTTAACGAATCAGTAGAATATATCCATTCACTTTTGGCGTTTGGAATTAAGCCGGGGCTTGAGCGTATAGGAATGTTGCTTGAATTGCTTGATAATCCGCAGGACAAGCTGAAAATTGTGCATATTGCAGGTACAAACGGAAAAGGCTCAACCTCCACAATGATTTCCAATATGCTAATAGCGGGACGATACAAAACAGGACTTTTTACATCTCCATATGTTATTGATTTCTGTGAAAGAATTCAGATAAACGGAAAAAATGTTGACAAAACACTTTTCTCGAAGTGTGTAACAGAGGTCCGTGAAAAAATAGAAGAATTAAACAAGCAAAATATCATAATTACAGAATTTGAAGCAATAACCGTTTCGGCATTTCTTTGCTTTTTAAAAGCAGGGTGTGAATATGTTGTTTTGGAAGTTGGTCTTGGTGGTCGTTTTGATGCAACCAATGTTGTAAAAGAGCCCGAGGCAGTTGTGATTACCTCAATTTCCCTTGACCACATTGCAATTTTAGGTGATACAATCGAAAAAATTGCCTTTGAAAAATGTGGAATAATCAAGGAAAATGCACCTGTAATTACATCTTCAAATCAGCAGGACGACGCTTTAAAGGTAATAAGGGAAACCAGTGAAAGTAAAAATTGCGGTCTGACTGTTACTGACCCAAAATCAACAGAAATTCTTGATGATTCCATTTTCGGTACAGTTTTTGAATACGATAATTGTGTTTACAAGACAAGACTTACGGGAAATCATCAAATTGAAAATACGGTAAATGCCATTGAATGTGGAAAAATCCTTGGCTTAAGTGATGTGGCAATCACAAAGGGGATTGAAAACACTAAAATGATTGCTCGAATGGAAATTGTGGGTGAAAATCCTCTCATTATCCGTGATGGTGGACACAACGAGGGCTGTGCCGAAGCACTTTACAATTTCCTTAACAAATATCAGGTGAAAAACATCAATATGCTCATAGGTCTTATGGCTGATAAGGATGTGGAAGGTTATGTTAAGAAAATAGCACCACTTTGCAAGTCTGTTTTGACTGTAACACCATCTAATCCAAGAGCGTTGAGTGGCGTGGCGCTAAAAGAAATCACAGAAAAATACTGTGAGAATGTAAACTTTATTGACAATCCCAAAGAGGGTTACAAATATATTCTTTCAAACACAACGAAAGACGAAACAATACTCATTTGTGGCTCATTTTATATGATGAGTGACATTTTCGGTGAGTAAGGGGGCAAAAACTTATGTACAAAGATTTTATTGAAGACAGAATAAACGTGTTTCTTGAAGAATTCGAGAAGCTTGTTGTAAAAGAGAATATTCCTGTAACAGATTTTCTCTATAAAGAATGTGATTATAAACTTGATAACACATTACCTGAAATTGACGACAGTTTTACTCTTTTTACACCATACCTTAACCGTTGGGGTGGTAAAAAGGATAAACATGCTTGGTTTTATAACGAAATCAAGGTGCCAGAAAACTGGGAAGGAGAAATTCAGTTAGCAGTAGCCAGTGACGCTCGTCTTGGTTGGTGTGACATTAACCCTCAGTTTATTGCTTATGTTGACGGAAAATTACAGCAGGGTATTGATAAAAACCATCGTGAGGTATTCCTCTCAAAGGGTAATCATAAAGTTTATCTCTATGCTTATTCAGGTAGTGTTCACGATGAATATGTTGATTTTGTAACAAATCTTCAACTCATTGACGCTAAAACAAAACAACTTTATTACGATATAAGAGTGCCTTTTGAAATTCTAGCCTTTGAGGATGAAAATTCAAGAAATTACTTTGAAATCAAAAAGTATCTTAATAATGCTCTTAACTTTATTGATATGAGAAGCCCATATTCAGAAGAATATTACGCATCTCTTGATAAAGCAATTGACTATCTTAAAACAGAATTTTACGGAAAATATTGCCATAAGGGTGATGTTTTTGCATTCTGTATCGGTCACACTCATATTGACGTTGCTTGGGAATGGACACTTGCACAGACTCGTGAAAAGATTCTTCGTTCATTCTCTACTGTGTTGGCTCTTATGAAGAAATATCCTGAATATAAATTTATGTCAAGCCAACCACAGCTTTATAAATACCTTAAAATGGACGCACCTGAACTTTATGAAGAAGTTAAAGAAATGGTTCGTCTTGGCCGCTGGGAAGTTGAAGGCGGTATGTGGGTAGAGGCTGACTGTAACCTTTGTTCAGGTGAAAGCCTTGTTCGTCAGTTCGTTTACGGCAAACGCTTTATGAAGGACGAATTTGATGTTGACAGTAAAATTCTTTGGTTGCCTGACGTTTTTGGCTATTCTGCAGCATTACCACAGATTTTGCAGAAATGTGGTGTTGATAAGTTCGTAACATCAAAAATTGGTTGGAACGAAATGAATAAAATGCCTTATGACACATTTATCTGGCATGGTATTGATAACACACCTGTTTTCACTCACTTTATGACTGCGCAGGATAAGGTTAAGGGCGTTGAACCTGCAACAAATGTTACATATAACGGAAAACTTAATGCAAGTCAGCTTCGTGGTGCTTATGACAGATACCAGCAGAAGGACCTTTATGACAATGTTCTTATGACATTCGGATTTGGTGATGGTGGCGGTGGACCATACGCAAAGGATTTGGAGTATTTCCGTCGATTAAAGAATGGTGTTCCGGGAACATCTACACCAATTATGGCGTTTTCAGGTGAATTCTTTGATGATATTAAATCAAAGACAGAAAATAATCCGAAAATCCCACACTGGAATGGTGAACTCTATCTTGAATTCCATCGTGGTACATACACATCACAGGCAAAGAATAAGAGATATAATCGTAAGAGTGAATTTATGTTCCAGAGAGCAGAAACTCTTTCACTTATTGATGAACATCTCAATGGCTACAAATATCGTAAGGAAGATATGATGAACGCTTGGGAAATCATTCTTCTCAATCAGTTCCACGATATTATTCCGGGCTCATCAATTAACGAGGTTTATGTTGACTCTGTTGCACAGTATGAAGAAATCGGTGCAGTTGGTAACGAAATTATCAATGATACAACAACAGAAATTGCAAACAATGTTGAGGCAACTGATGGTTATGTTGTATTCAACCCACATTCATTCGTAAACAGCGGTGCAGTAGAAGTTGACGGTAAATGGGTTTATGCTGAAAATGTTCCTGCAAAGGGCTATAAGGTAATCAATCCTACTGTTGCTGACAGCAAAGTTGTAGTTACTGAAAACTCAATGGAAAATGATTTCTTCCGTCTTACTCTTGATGAAAAAGGAACTTTCACAAGCATTTTTGATAAGAGAAATAATCGTGAAGTTCTCAAAAATGGTCAGCGTGGTAATGTGATTACTGCATATGAAGACTATCCAAGAGAATATGATAACTGGGAAATGAGCAGTTATTATGTTGAAAAGCATTGGGAAGCAGATAATGTAGAAAAAGTTGAAATTCTGGGTGAAGGTGAACGTGCAGGTCTTAAAATTACAAAGAAATTCAAGGACAGCTCAATCGTTCAGAGTATCTATCTTTACAACAACATTGATAAGATTGATTTTGAAACATATATGGATTGGAAAGAATCACATCTTATCCTTAAAACTGCATTCCCTGTGGATATTAATACAAACAAAGCAACCTATGATATTCAGTTCGGTTCAGTTGAAAGACCAACTCATAAAAATACAAGCTGGGATGCTGCAAGATTTGAGGTTTGCGCTCACAAATACTGTGACCTTTCAGAATATGGCTATGGTGTCAGCCTTATGAATGACTGTAAATATGGTCACGCTATTCACGATGGTGTAATGAGCCTTACTCTTATTAAATGTGGCACATTCCCTGACCCTGAATCAGATAAATGCGAACACGTGTTCACATATTCTCTTTTCCCACATGCAGGGGATTACAGAGAAGCAGGAACAATTCAAAAGGCATATGACCTTAATATTCCAATGATTTGCAAGAAAGTAGGGGAAAACAAGGGCAATCTTGCAAATGAATTCTCATTCTTCACAGTTGACTGTGATAATGTAATCTTTGAAACTGCAAAGAAAGCAGAAACAGAGGATACAATTATCCTTCGTGGATGTGAATATTACAATAAACGCACAACAGCAAATGTAAAATTCGGATTTGACATTAAAAAGGCATACCTTTGCGATATGCTTGAAAACAATATTAAAGAACTTGAAATTAACAATAATACAGTAACAGTTGACTTCAAACCATTCGAAATCAATACAATTAAAGTAATTAAATAACGTAGGGGACAATGCCCACATCGTCCCATAAAAAATAAACCCGACAGAATGTAAACTGTCGGGTTTATTTGTCTTCATTCATCATATGACCAAGTGCATATTCACAACATTGAACAACCAATTGATTAAAAGAAATATCATTTTGGTCTGCAAGAACTTGGATTCTGTCAATTAATTCATTAGGCATACGAATTGTTTTATTTGATTTTTGTTGACTTTGTATTTCAAACATTTAATCACCTCTACACTATAAATTTTATTGCAAATTGCAATAAAAATATACAAGTAAAATTGCAAGTGAAAATTACTTGCAAAATTTTGCGAGGAGTATTATAATTAAGGTGAATATTAAAAAAAGAGGGGCTTGTTATGAAAGAAAAACAAGGAATGAAAAAGATTCTCAAAAAGATTTTAAGTGTATTTCTTGTAATTGCAATAGCATTTACAAGTGCAATTATTGTTCACAATCGTGACAGTAAACCTGCAAATGTAGAAATCAAAAATGGTTTATCAGCTTATGAGTTGGCTGTGCAGAATGGTTATGAAGGCACAGTTGAAGAGTGGCTTGATACATTAAATGGTAAATCCGCTTATGAAATTGCGGTTGAGAATGGTTATTCAGGTAGCGAAAAAGATTGGACAGCATCTCTAAAAGCAATGGCGGGTAAAGATGGTGTAGGCATTAAAACTGCATCATTTTCTTCTGAAGGTGAGTTGATTATCAAACTTTCTGACGGAACAACAATAAATATTGGTAAAGTTGCAGGAACAGATGGCAAAGACGGTATCGACGGTACAGACGGTGTGGACGGCAAAGATGGTGTCGACGGTAAAGATGGTATCGATGGTAAAGATGGTGTTAATGGTGAAGATGGTATCGATGGAAAAGACGGCGTTGATGGTAAAGACGGCATAGATGGTAAAGACGGCGTAGATGGTAAAGACGGCACAGATGGAAAAGATGGCATCGATGGTGTTGGTATTACATCTGCAAACATTAACGAGAATGGTCAACTTGTTCTTATATTCTCTGATGGTAAAATAGTGAATCTTGATAAAGTCGTTGGTATGAACGGAAAAGACGGCGCTGATGGAACAGACGGCGTTGATGGTAAAGATGGTATCGACGGAAAAGATGGTACTGGCATTCAAGAAATTATCATAGATAATGGTAATCTTAAAGTTACTCTTACTACTGGAGCAATCCTTGACCTTGGTAATATCAAGGGAGAAAAGGGCGACCAAGGTGAGCAAGGTCTTCAAGGTGAAAAGGGAGACAAAGGTGACCAAGGTGAGCAAGGTCTCCAAGGTGAAAAGGGAGACAAGGGCGACCAAGGTGAGCAAGGTCTTCAAGGTGAAAAGGGAGACAAAGGCGACCAAGGTGAGCAAGGTCTCCAAGGTGAAAAGGGAGACAAGGGCGACCAGGGTGAAAAAGGAGACAAGGGCGACCAAGGTGAGCAAGGTCTTCAAGGCGAAAAAGGAGACAAAGGCGACCAAGGTGAGCAAGGTCTTCAAGGTGAAAAGGGAGATAAAGGCGACCAAGGTGAGCAAGGTCTTCAAGGTGAAAAGGGAGACAAAGGCGACCAGGGTGAACAAGGACTCCAAGGTGAAAAAGGAGACAAAGGCGACCAAGGTGAGCAAGGTCTCCAAGGTGAAAAGGGAGATAAAGGCGACCAAGGTGTAGGTGTATCTAAAGTTGAAATTATCAACGAAGAACTTGTTATTACACTTTCTGACGGAAACTCTATAAATCTCGGCAACATTAAAGGTGCTAAAGGTGATAAGGGAGACAAGGGTGACCAAGGTGATAAGGGCGCTGACGGTAAAAACGGTGTTGATGGTGTAGGTATTGCAAATGTAACAATCTCAACAGAAGGCGCATTGACAGTTGAACTTACAAACGGCACAATTCTTAATCTTGGTAATATCAAGGGTGCAGATGGTATTGGCGTTTCAAAGTCAGAAATCAATGCAGATGGCGAACTCATTCTTACATATACTGATGGCAACACAGCAAAACTCGGCGTAGTTGTTGGTAAAGACGGACAAAAGGGTGCTGATGGCATAGGCATTAAAACAGTAACTCTTTCAACAGATGGCGAACTTTCAATTCTTATGACAGATAACTCAACCTATAACCTTGGCAATATCAAAGGCGAAAAAGGTGATAAAGGTGATAAGGGTGATAAGGGTGATAAAGGTGACAAGGGTGATACTGGTGAAACTGGTCAAGATGGTAGAGGAATTACTGGTGCAAAAATTGTTGATGGAAAACTGGTTTTAACTTATTCTGACGGAACAAGTGATACACTTGAAATTGAAAACAACGCCATTACCAATACAATTTCTTATTTTGATTATGAAAAAGTAAGTGATGGAACATATTCGATATCATTAGATAATACATTTCAAAAATGCATAACTTCTATTGCTATTCCAGAAGAGTATAATGGGCAACCTGTTACTAAGATTGCAAGTGGAGGGTTTGCTAACGCAACTGAACTTGTTCAAGTAAGTATTCCTGATACGGTAACAGTAATTAGTTCAAACGCTTTTTTGAGTTGTAATAGTTTGAAAAAGGTTGAATTATCAAACTCTTTAACAAGAATCAATTCTAATGCTTTCTATGGTTGTAAGCTTACTTCAATCACTATACCTGCAACAGTTACTTATATAGGAACAACAGCTTTTGGCATTGGTAGTGCTTGGTCTATAACATCTGTTGTTGTAGAGGGAAGCTTGAATTGGAAAGTATATAATAGTAATACTGATACTCTTGTAGCTAACGTTACATTTAGTGATACAGACTTTGTTAAAAATAGTGAGTATTTGCATAAATACAGCAATAATAACTATATATGGGAGAGAGTAGAATGATAACACAACTAAGTGAAACGGAAATCCTTATTATGAATTGGTATTTTCAATTTAACAATAGAATTGATGCAGTAATGACTGCGCCTCAATTTAATAATTTCAGGGCAAATATTGTTGATGAAGAAATATTAAGTAGTTTACATAACTCTTTTAAATTGCTGGTTGAAAAAAAGTATCTTACATTGGATAATAGAAATAATTATGCACTTACCCTAAAAGGATTTAATTACATAAATAATAGATAAAAAATATTATTTTTTAGTAATCCAAAGCTTGTGCAAATATACAAAATAACAAAAAATCCCCGAGTAATCGGGGATTTTTCTTCA
This sequence comes from Candidatus Fimenecus sp., assembly GCA_045613585.1. GTDB lineage: Bacteria > Bacillota > Clostridia > Oscillospirales > Acutalibacteraceae > Fimenecus. The sequence goes on from JAZLBG010000016.1 coordinate 36,718, forward strand.
TATATTTTTATTTCTTTGGTGCTTTAACTTTATTAAGTTTAGCGTTTAACTCAAGAATTTGCTCTTTTGTGAATGAACCACCAAGCATTGAAATACAACGCTTAATTGTGAAACCTTTAGCCATACCATAAACATTCTTAAGCATAGCAGGTGTTACTTTAAAGCCAGCGATTACACCGCCACCTTTTTTCTCTTCACCATTTTCGTCTTTGCCACCGCTCATAGAGTTTTTGAGCATCATAAGGAACTTAACCATTACAAGCTTACCACCAAATGTACTCATAATATCACCAATAGTGTTATTAATTGAAAGGTAACCATCAGGAGTGTTGATTTCAAACCAGTTAATAACCTGACCTTCTTCTTTCATAATATAAGCTTCGTTTGGAGTGTCAACCTTGTTTATTGTTGCAGTATCTTCAAGTCCGCCTGCAACTGCTTTAAGTTCAGTTGTACCCTCATTCTTAACTTCAAAATAGAAGAATGGGTATTTACCTTTTGTCTGTTTACCAACGCTTACACCATTTGCAAAAAGTTCAACTTCTTCGCAGTTAGAATATACAGTAACTTTTGTTACATCTTCAACTCTGTCAATATATCTCTTAGAGCAAAGGTGTACCATAGGCTTGTCTGAAAGCCATGCCTGATATGCATAGAAACTGTCTTTCTTGTACTTTCTGTCAAATGTAACAAGACCCTTATGGTTCATACCATTTTCGCCACCCTCGTTACGAGCATCAGCAGCAAAGTCATACATATTCCAAACATGAGTTGCCCATATATAAGGTCTGTCAGCAATTTGTTTGATAAGTTCTTCATGGTAATATGCCTGATATTCTTCTGTATAGTCACCTTGAACAGGGTTTGATGTGTGCCAGTCAAGAGCTTCACAGCCATATTCAGAAATACCGATTGGCTTGTTAGGATATTTCTTGTGGAAATTATCAAACCAAGGACCATTCATTGAAGTATCGCCACCATACCAACCGAAATAGTGGTTGTATGAAAGTACATCAGAAATGTGAACATATTCATCATCAATATCGCACATTGAAACTGCTGCAATAGTTGTAAGACGAGTTTTGTCCATCTTATGACAAAGGTCGTTAAGGTCTTTGTGGTTTTTAATAAGGTTAGGGTTTGACCCTGCAATAGTAATCTCATTTGAAAGACCCCAAACAACAATTGATGGGTGATTGTAGTTTTGTGCCACAAGTTCTTTCATCTGTGAAATTGTATTGTCGTAACCATTGTTCATATGGCTTGAAATGTAAGGGATTTCAGCCCAAAGAACAAGACCTGCTTCGTCACAAAGGTCATAGAAAACCTGTGAATGCTGATAGTGTGCAAGACGAATTGTGTTTGCACCCATTTCAAGAATGAGCTCAAGGTCTTCCTTGTGCATTTCAGGAGTAAGAGCATTACCAACGTCAGGTCTGTCCTGATGACGAGAAACACCGCGAAGAGGATATTCACGACCATTGAGAATAAAACCTTTTTCAGGGTCAATCTTGAATGTACGGCAACCGAAACGAGTTGAAATTTCATCAACTTCCACACCATCATAAATAAGTGTTGCTTTTGCTGTATAAAGATATGGGTCACGAAGTCCATCCCAAAGGTGAACATTCTTGATTTCGAATTCAGCGTCGTCATCATCTTCTTTTGAAGCAATAACTTCACCATCAGCAATAATTTCATAACGAACTTTGCAGTCTTTGTTTTTAAAGAATGTCTTAATTTCAATTTCAGCATCTTCACCCTTGATTTCAGGTGTAACCATAATTCCAGGTGCACCGTAGTAATCAAGGTCAAAGTGGTTTTCAGGTACACTAATAACACTTACATCACGATAAATACCGCCATAGAATGTAAAGTCAGCCTGTTGTGGATAAACTTTGTCGTTTGCAGAGTTGTCAACTTCAACAACAAGTAAGTTTTCATCTTTAACATCATCAAGTTTTACACGGAATGTTGAATAACCGCCATCGTGCTTTGTAATTTCTTTGCCATTCCAGTAAACAACGCAAGAAGAGTTTACACCCTCAAATTGAAGATATTTAACTTCACCTTCTGGCATTTCATCAGCTTTAAGTGATTTTGCAAAATAGCAAGTGCCACGGTAATAGTCATTGCCACCGTCCTGACCGTCTTTACCATTCCAAGTGTAAGGCAAATCAAGTGCTGTCCAGTCAGCAGGAAGAGTAGTAGGTGCAGACTTTGCCTCTTTTGAGAAAAGCCAACCACCATTGATTACTTTAATATTTCTCATAATAACCTCCAAAAAGTACAACAAGAATTTTATATCTTAATAATTATACAATAATACCCAACACAATTTCAACTGTAAATTAACATTGTGTTGGGTATATTTTTGTTAAATGTTGTAAAATTTTTACTTAAGTCCTGCTTTTTTGAGAAGAATGTCAATCTTATCAGCTGGGTCAAGGAGTTTGCTTACTGACTTGTCATGGTTAAGAGTGTCAATAATGTATGAAAGATATTTTGAAAGTTCAACTTCGCAATACCATTCACGCTTTTTAAGTTCAGGCATTCTGTAAACCAGATTTGTTGTGAATACCTTATCAAAAAGACCATCACGATAAGCTTTATCAAAAGAATCAAGACCTGCGTTGAAAAGACCAAATGCAGAGAAAATGAATACTCTGTTTGCGCCAAGTTCTTTGATTTTTCTTGAAACATCAAGCATTGATTCACCTGATGAAATCATATCGTCAATAATAATAACGTCTTTGCCTTCAACATTTGAGCCAAGGAAAGAGTGTTCAACAATTGGGTTTCTACCGTCAACGATTCTTGAATAGTCACGGCGTTTGTAGAACATACCAAGGTCAAGACCTAAATAGTTTGAATATTGCATACAACGGCTCATAGCACCTTCGTCAGGTGAAATAATCATTGTGTGCTCTTTGTCAAGTTGAAGTCCGTCAACATTGTTAACGAGAGCCTTAATCATCTGATAAGCAGGGGAAATGCTTTCAAATCCGTGAAGAGGAATTGCATTCTGAACACGAGCATCGTGAGCATCAAAAGTGATGATGTTGTCAACGCCCATTGCGAGGCAAAGTTCCTGAAGCATAACTGCACAGTCAAGAGATTCTCTTGATGAACGCTTGTGCTGTCTGCCTTCATAAAGCATAGGCATAATAACAGTGATTGTCTTTGCCTTACCACCAATAGCAGAAATTGCTCTTTTAAGATTAGCGTAATGGTCGTCTGGACTCATAGGAACTGTCTGACCATACATTTTATATGTAACACCATGGTTGAAAGCATCAACAAGAATGTAAATGTCATAACCACGAACAGATTCGTGAAGTGAGCATTTGCCTTCACCTGTACCAAAACGAGGGAAAGTAGCATTAAGGATGTAAGTATCTCTTTCATAACCTGAAAAAGCAATTGTTGTTTTGTGCTCTGAATCCTGTTGCTTACGCCACTTCACAAGAAAACGGTCAATCTTTTCTGCCATTTCTTCGCAACCCGGTAAAGCAATAATACCAAGAGGGCCATTTGGTACTGTGGTAATTTCTCTGTCTGCCATAATTCAACCTCCGAAAATTTGAAAACTTAAACTACATGTAATTATTTAACATATATATTCTACTATATTTTGTGGTTTTTGCAATAGAAAATTGATAAAAAAATAAAATTTAGTTAAAAGAGTGTTCAACTGTTATTACTGCAAAATATCTTTCGTCTATTTTGCTCAATTTATTTTCAACTTCGTTACGAATTTGCTCGTTATTCAAGTGATATTTGTGTGGAACAATCAAATCGAAAATAAGATTTGTATGTGTAGGACCATCAACAACTCTGAAATCGTGTATTGACATTTCTTCGCTCATTTCTGTAACGAGATTACTTGTCATTTGACGAAGTGTGTTGATTTTTTCATCATCAACAACGATAGGGTCCATATGTATTGAAATAATCATACCAAATTCATTAAGAATATCTCGTTCAATAAGGTCAATAACATCGTGGATTTCCATAATGTCTTCATTTGATGGTACTTCCGCATGAGCAGATGCGAATTTTCTGCCAGGGCCATAATCGTGAATAATCATATCATGTACGCCGACAACTTTATCATAAGAAAGAATTTTATCTGTGATTTCATCAACAAATTCTTTTTCTGCTGGTTTACCTAAAAGGTCTGCCATAGTGTCTTTAAGAATATTAAATCCTGCAATAAAAATAAAGCAAGCAACAATAATACCAAGATAACCGTCTATATTGATGTCAGAAAAAGAAGATACAATAATCGCAATTGCAGCAACACTAGTTGCAAGACAATCACTAAAACAGTCTTTCATAACTGCCATCATAGGTGCAGAGTTGATTTTCTTGCCAAGCTTTTTATTGAAAAATCCAAGCCATAACTTTGCAAAAATACTGAAAACAAGAATACAAAGTGAAACTATGCTGAAATTTACAGGTACAGGATTTATAATCTTATCAACTGAACTTTTAAACAATTCAATACCCATCAACAAAACAAGGAATGCAACTGCAAGAGCAGAAATGTATTCAACTCTACCATGACCATAAGGATGTCCCTTGTCAGCAGGTTTTGACGAAAGTTTAACGCCTATAAGTGAAATTATTGATGCACCAGCGTCAGATAAGTTGTTTATAGCATCTGCAGTAACAGAAATACTGCCTGAAAGCATACCTGCTACATATTTAAGTATTGCAAGTAAAATATTCGTTACAATACCTGCAACACTGCCAAGGGTGCCATAAGCTGCACGCACATTTGGATTGCGTACATTTTCACTGTCACGAATAAAAAGTTTAATCAGAATTGTGTGCATTTAAAAGAATCTCCTTGCCTTCGTCACCTAAAATTCCCCAAAGACCGCTAAGATTAAGTGTAAGTGCTTTTTCAGCAATTTCTCTTGAAGAAAGGTGAGGGTATTTCATTGCCCAACAGTGAATAATTCCAACAAACCCAAATCTTCCGTAATTGTATGCGAAATCATATTTCTCTGTTGACATATTAGGGAATATATCTTTAAATAATTTAGTAATTTTAACGCTAGCCATTTCACTAAAACGGTAAACAAATTTAGCGTCGCCATTTTCTCCTGTGAGAACGGAAAAAATCTCTTTATGTCTTCTGAAATATTCAAAGAATGTTTCAAGAACATCAACTGGGCGATGTAATATATCGTTTGAAGTTACTGCAAGCACTTCTTGAGTGAATTCTTCGCAAAGTTCATTTTCAATAGAGTCAATAAGGTCATAAACATCTTTGTAATGCAAATAAAAAGTACCTCTATTGATTTCTATAAGGTCAGTCAGTTCTTTCACTGAAATTTTGTTTATGCTTTTTGTTTTTCCAAGTTCTGCAACGCCTTTTCGCAAAAGTTTTTTAGTGCGTTTCACGCGAATGTCATTATCATTAATAGCCATAAAATCATCTCCGTGTATTTTATGCAATTATTATACTACTAAAATGTTCAATAATCAACAATTGTCTATTAAATTGTAAAAATTAATTTTAAATATACAAATAATATGTAAAAATATATGTAGCAATATTTCTTAATCTGTGATACAATAACTGTGTATATGATTTTAAGGAGCGAAAACAATGTCATTTATTGAGTTAAAAGACGTAGTAAAAACCTATAAAATGGGTGAAATTGAAATTAAAGCACTTGACAATGTCAGTTTCCCAATTGAAAAAGGTGAATTTGTAATTGTTGTTGGACCATCTGGTGCAGGTAAAACAACAGTACTTAATATTTTAGGTGGAATGGACAAAGCAACATCTGGTGAAATTATTATTGACGGTACTGATATTGGTAAGTTTAATGAAAAAGCGCTTACAAAATTCCGTCGTGATGATGTTGGTTTTGTTTTTCAGTTTTATAACCTTGTGCAGAACCTTACAGCACTTGAAAATGTAGAACTTTCATCACAAATGAAAGCAGATGCTTTGGATGCTGCAGATATTCTTGCAGAAGTTGGGCTTGGCTCTCGTCTTGATAATTTCCCATCACAACTTTCTGGTGGTGAGCAACAACGCGTTTCAATTGCCCGTGCAATTGCAAAAAATCCTAAACTTTTGCTTTGCGACGAGCCAACTGGTGCGCTTGATTATATTACTGGTAAATCTATTCTTAAACTTTTACAAGATATGTGTCGCGAAAAAAATATGACAGTTGTAGTTATTACTCATAACTCTGCACTTACACCAATGGCAGATAAAATTATAAAAATCAAAAATGGACAGGTTGATAGAATTCTTATAAATGAAAATCCTACACCTGTTGAGCAGATTGAATGGTAAAGGAATTAAGCCGATATGACTAAATCAATAAAAAAGGATTTTCGCAGAGAAATAAAGAAGGGCATAAGTCGCTTTATCTCAATCTTGCTTATAGTAGTTCTTGGCGTGGCATTTTATTCCGGTATTCGTTCGTCAATGCCTGCCATGCAAATGACTGCTGATGCGGTTTATGATAAAGAGAATTTTATGGATATTCGTGTTGTTGGCACGTTAGGACTTACTCAGAATGACCTTAATGCAATTAAAGAGATTGAAGGAGTAAAAGAAGTTGAAGGAGCTTTTACAACCGATTTTCTCTGTTTAGCAAATTCAAGTGAAATTGTAACTAAAGTTTTTGCAATGCCTGAGAGTATTAATACTGTTCAGGTAATTCAGGGCGATTTGCCTGAAGCATATAATGAATGTGTAGTGAGTAGCGAATTCTTGACAATGTCAGGTTATAAGGTTGGCGACAGCATTACTCTTGTTACAGGCACTGATGACAATGTTTTTGATACTCTTGCGGCTGAAACTTTTAAAATTGTAGGTGTTTGCTCATCATCATATTTCCTTAATGGTGATATGGGCACAAGCACTATTGGTGATGGCGTGGTTGACGGTTATGTTGTAGTGCCACGAGATGCATTTGTAACAGATATTTACTCATCTGTTTATATTACTGTTGCAGGAGCTAGTGAAATTGATAGTTACAGCAAAGACTATACTGCAATAGTTAACAGAGTAATTCAAAAAATTAAACTTATTGCTGATAAGTGTTGCGATATCAGATATAGTGAAGTGCGCTCACAAAGCAATGAAATGCTTGAAGATGCAAAGAACGATTATCTTGATGCAGAAATTACTGTGCAAAACGAACTTGCAGAAGCATATCAAGAACTTCTTGATAATGAAAAATTATATGAAGAAGAGCGTGCAAATTGGGAAGAAAATCTTACAAATATTAATAATGCAGAAGCTAATCTTCCCGCATATCGTAAGCAAATTGAAGAGGCTGAAAAGAAAGTTGCTGATGCTGAAAAAGAAGTTGAAAAGGCAAAGTCAGATTTAGAAAAGACAGAGGCTGACCTTAAAACGGCTGAAGAACAATACGAAGTGTATGCAAATGACCCAAATGTAAGTGCAAGTGAAATTAAAAACGCAAAAGATACATTGACACTTATTCAAGGGTTGTATAGTATTACAAAAAACTCTTTTGATACAAAAGCAGCAGAGTTAGAAACAGCAAAAAAAGAACTTGAAAGTAATAAGAAAACTCTTGCAGAATTAGAAGCAGCGGTTGCAAATAAGGGCACTTTGCTCAATGGCGGCGAAGAGCTTGATAAAGCAAAAGAAGAACTTGAGCGCGGTCGTGAAAAATATGAAATAGCAAAGCAAGATGCAGAACAGGAATTAGCAGATGCTCAAAAGAAATTAACAGAAGCAGAAAATGAAATTAATTCACTTGAAATTCCTGTATGGCATGTGTTGAGCCGTGATTCAGTTGAATCATACTTAAGCTTTAAAAATGATACACAAAGTATTGGTGCAATCGGAACAGTTTTCCCTGTAATATTCTTCCTTGTTGCAGCACTTGTTGCGCTTACAACAATGACTCGAATGGTTGAAGAACAAAGAACACAAATTGGTGTTCTTAAAGCGTTGGGTTACGGTAAGTTTACGATTATAGGCAAGTATATTAGTTATGCATTACTTGCAAGCGTAATAGGTAGTGTTTTAGGTGTATTATTAGGTGAGTTTACAATTCCATATTTAATTGTAAGTGCATATAAAACAACTTATTATAATCTTGGTGACGCTGTTGTAACTCTTAATATTGTTCACGCGCTTGTAGCATCTTTTGCAGCAATCATATGCACAATAGGTGCAACATTCTTTGCTTGTTACAAAGAACTTCGTGCAGTGCCTGCAGAACTTATGCGACCTGAAGCACCAAAAGCAGGTAAACGTACATTACTTGAAAAAATTAATTTTATATGGGAACGTCTTAACTTTGGTCAAAAGGCTGCAATGCGTAACCTTTTCCGTTATAAAAAGCGTTTCTTTATGACTATATTCGGCGTTGGCGGTTGTATGGCGTTGCTTCTTGTGGGTCTTGGCGTTCGTGATTCAGTTGCAGCTATGGCAAACAATCAATATGGCAAGGTTTTGAAGTACGATGCTCTTGTTACTGTTGATTCAACTCTTACAAGGTCACAACGTCGCACAATGCTTTCAGATATTTCAGATATTTCTGATATTACAGATTATATTCAAGTAAATAGAACAATGGTATATGCAACTGGCAAAAGAGCAGATAATTTTGCGGATGAGAAAAATGCATATATGATAGTTCCTCGTGATATTGATAAATTTGAAGAATACATTTCACTTTCTGAACGCGGAGTAGAAGTTGATGAACTTAAACTTTCTGACGAAGGTGTAATCATAACTGAAAAATATGCAAAAATGTTGGGCATTTCAGTAGGTGATGGTATTTTCATTCGTTTAAGTGAATCAGATGCATACCCTAAAGAAGTGAAAGTTGTAGGTATAACAGAAAACTATATTTTCAACTATATCTATATGACTCCAACTCTTTATCATACTCTTTATTCTGTTTCGGGCGATTTGAATGTTATAATGCTTAAAATGGAAGATGCAGCAAATGTTGAAGATGTAAGCTCACGCCTTTTGAAAATTACGGGTATAAATTCAGTAACTATGAACGAAGATGAATTTAACGAACTTAATACAGTTATCAATAGTCTTTATTTCATTGTTGTTATTATGATTATTGCTGCTGCAGTTCTCGCTTTTGTTGTACTTTATAATTTGAATAATATCAACATCAGTGAAAGAAAACGAGAATTAGCAACGCTTAAACTTTTAGGATTCTATGATGGTGAACTTAATGCTTATATTTCTCGTGAGAATGTAGTGCTTACAATACTGGGTACAATACTCGGTGTGTTTATGGGCATTTTGCTTCATCAGTTTGTTATGATTACTGTTGAAACTGATGTTTATATGTTCGGACGAGAATTACAACCAACAAGTATTGTAGTCAGTGCAGCACTTACAATACTGTTCTCATTAACAACCAATCTTATTATGTATTTTAAAATGCAGAAGATTGATATGATAGAATCATTGAAGAGCGTAGAATAAAAAGGAGAAAAAATTATGTTCCATCAATTAAACAAACCAACTGAAAAAGATACAATCGCAATTATCAAAACAAATATGGGAGATATTAAAATCAAGCTTTTCCCTGAATTTGCACCAAAGGCAGTTGAGAATTTCACAACTCATGCAAAGAATGGCTATTATGACGGACTTATCTTCCACCGTGTAATCAATGACTTTATGATTCAGGGTGGTGACCCTAACGGTACAGGCACAGGTGGACAGAGCATCTGGGGCAAATCATTTGAAGACGAGTTCACAGGTGAGCTTCATAACCTTCGTGGTGCACTCTGTATGGCTAATGCAGGTCCTAACACAAATGGTAGTCAGTTCTTCATTGTTCAGGCTAAGGAATGTCCTGAAAATTTACTTGAGCAGATGAGAATGGCTGACGAAAGAGTTTTCCCAACAGAATGTATCGAAGCATATGAAGAAATCGGCGGCACACCATGGCTCGATTTCCGTCACACAGTTTTTGGCCAGACTTTTGAAGGAATGGATGTTGTTGACGCTATTGCAAAGGTTCCTGCTGACTATTTCTCAAACAAACCAAAAGAAGACGTAGTAATCGAAACAATTATCATTGAATAAACCGAAAGCACCTCCCTCTGACGAGGGAGGTGGCATTTTCGCAAGAAAATGACGGAGGGAGAGATAGATAAATGCTTTTCAAAAACATCTCAATAATCACCCCAAGCCTTGAAATACAGAGCAATATGTTTGTTGGTGTTAAGGGTGACAAAATCGACTATATCGGAGCAGAAAAACCACAGGAAAATTATGGAGAAGAATATGACGGCACAGGTAAGGTGTTGTCATCGGGCTTTGTAAACCTTCATACCCATTCACCAATGACACTTCTTCGTGGTTATGCTGAAAATTTGCCACTTGACAGATGGCTTAATGAAAAGGTTTTCCCATTTGAAGACAGACTAAATTGTGACAGAGCATATTTCGGCACAATGCTCTCAATTGCAGAAATGCTCAGTAGCGGTACAACATCCTTTACTGATATGTATTTCTTCGGTGACGGTGTAATGAAGGCTGTTATCGACAGTAAGGCAAAAACTAACTTCGGACGCTCAATAGTATCCTTCGTTGACGAAGATATTACTGCAAATGAGAGATTTCAAGAGGGTATTTACCTTGCAGAAAAATACCATAACACTCAGAATGGCAAAATCAAAATTGATATGAGCCTTCATGCGGAATACACAAACAGATTATCAATTATTCAGCAGTTTGGTGAATTTACAAACGGTAAGGATTATATTAATCATATTCATTTGTCAGAAACAAAGGCAGAGCACGAAAATTGTAAGGCAAAATATGGCAAAACTCCTGCTCGACTTTTCTATGACGCAAAAGTCTTTAACAGTCCAACAATCCTTGCTCATTGTGTGTGGGTTGAGGATGAAGATATGGATATCTTTAAGGAAATGGGTGTAACTGTTGCCCATTGTCCTGCAAGTAATATGAAACTTGGTAGTGGCTTCTGCAATACTTACAAAATGCTTCAAAAGGGTGTTAATATCGGTATCGGTACAGACTCCGCTGCAAGTAATAACGGACTTGATATTATGCGTGAAATGTATTTGGCAGCCCTTTTGCCAAAGGGTGTTAATAATCAGGCAGATATTGTGACTCCTCAGGATATTTATAGAATGGCAACTGTCAATGGTTATAAGGCTCAGGGCAGAATGGATTGCGGTGAAATCAAGGTTGGAAATCGTGCCGACCTAATTGTAATTGATATGTCAACACCTAATATGTACCCTGATTTTGATATACTTAATAATATAGTATATTCTGCAAACAAGAGTAATGTAGTGCTTACAATGGTTGACGGTGAAGTCCTTTACAAAAATGGTGAATTCACAACTATTGATGTTGAAAGAATGGGCTATGAGGTAAGCAGATTAGTCAGAGAAGTTGTTAATGAGGTTAAATCAAATGGTTAATAAGGCAGTTGAATTTATCAAATCAAAAATTACAGACACTTGCGAAATTGGTATTATTTTAGGTAGTGGTCTTGGCACTCTTGGTGAAAAAATTGAAAACCCACAGTATGTTGACTACGCTGATATCCCTAATTTTCCGGTTTCTACTGCACCCGGTCATGTGGGCAGATTTGTTTTCGGCACACTTAATGGAAAGAATGTTATGTGTATGCAGGGCAGAATTCACCTTTATGAGGGATATGCAGTGGAAAATGTTGTAATGCCAATCCGTGTTATGAAAATGATGGGTGTTAAAAAACTCATCGTTACAAATGCAGCAGGTGGCATCAACGAAAGCTTCAATGTTGGTGACATTATGGTTATTACTGACCACATCAATTTTACAGGCAGAAATTGTCTTATAGGCAAAAATGACGACTCTTTCGGATGTCGTTTCCCTGATATGAGCTTTGCTTATGCACCAAATCTTCGAAAAGTGGCTTTTGATTGTGCAGAAAAACTCGGTATGAAACTTCAACAAGGTGTTTATATCGGTTGTACAGGCCCATCTTACGAAACACCTGCAGAAATCCGTGCATTCAGAGTGCTTGGTGCTGATACTGTTGGTATGTCAACTGTGCAAGAGGTAATTGCAGCAAATCATTGTGGAATAGATGTGCTTGGTTTCTCACTTGTTTCTAATAAGGCTGCAGGACTTTCAGGGGAAAGACTTACTGAGGAAGAAGTTCTTACAATCGGCAGACAAAAGAGTGAAGAAATGCAAAAACTCATTACTGAAATCGTAGGTGAATTCTGATGTTTTTAAAAGGTGCAACGGTTGGCTTTGATACTGTCAATAATAAGGCAGTTTTCATTGACCAGACACTTTTGCCAACTGAATATAAAGAGATTTCCACTGATGACTACAATGAGATTTTTGATGCAATAAAGTTTCTTAAAGTCCGTGGTGCTCCACAGATAGGTGTTTTTACTGCAATAGGACTTGCTGTGCTTATGAATAAAAGTACAGCCAATATATATGAAAATCTTTTTGCAGAGTTAAAGACTTATTGTGAAAAACTTGTTTTGTGCCGTCCAACTGCAGTCAACCTTAAATGGGCAACAGAAAAAATGCTCAATGTTGCCGAAAAATCAAATGCAGAGAATTTCAAAGCAAATCTTACAAATCAAGCATTTAAAATGATTGAAGATGATATTGCAATTTGTCGTAAAATCGGTGAGTATGGTGCAGAATTGCTTGAAAACTGCAACTCTGTTTTAACCCACTGTAATGCGGGACGACTTGCAACTGTAAAATACGGCACTGCATTAGCGCCAATTTATGTTGCAAAGGAAAACGGACATAATATCAAGGTGTTTGCTGACGAAACACGACCACTTTTGCAAGGTGCAAGACTTACTGCCTTTGAACTTTCAGAAGCAGATATAGATACAACTGTAATTTGCGACAATATGGCATCATTTGTTATGAAAAACGGACTCGTCCAGGCAGTTTTAGTTGGTTGTGACCGAGTAGCTCTTAATGGTGATGCTGCAAACAAAATCGGTACAAGTGGTGTGGCAATTCTTGCCAAGCATTATAATATTCCATTTTATGTTTGTATGCCTTTTTCAACCTTTGATAAAAACATCAAAACGGGCGACGATATTGTAATTGAAATGCGAGATGGTGACGAAATAGGGGAGATGTGGTATGAAAAAACCATGATTCCACAGAATGCGAAGACACTGAATCCCGCATTTGATGTGACCGACCATTCACTCATAACTGCATTCATCACCGAAAAGGGTGTATTTTCACCTGATGAAATAAAAAATCTTATATAAATCTAGTACTAAAATGGTGTTATTTGATAATGAACATTGCTGTATCAAGGATGTTTTAACTTTATAAAGATAATATAGGTAAGTTGAAAGGGTGAGAAAAGTGTTAGATACCATAAAACTTAACGGAACAGAAATTATTTATGATAAAGAAAAAACAGAAATGCACCTGACCGAATATAATCAGCCTTGTGACTGTCAGGATTGTCGTAATTTTTATGAAAATGTAGAACGTAACACAGAACTTACAAAATTTCTTGAACAATTTGGTGTATATCATAAATATAGTGAGGAAATATTTTCTTGGACAATGGAAACACCTATTCATTCAGAAGCATATTATGGTGTCTATGGCGTAATTGATGGTAAAGATGTTTCTTTTGAAAAATTTGGAGTAAAAATTTCATTTACAAGTCAACCAGTATTATTCAATCATGACAGATGTGGGGATTATTTTTGGATTGTAATTGAAGCAGATTTTCCATATATTTTAGATGAGTCGCGAGAAATTGAAGAGCTTTTACGAAAAGAAAGCTTAATTGATAAAATCAAAGCAATGTTTAAGCGGTAATGTTGTGTATTTTAAAACATTAAAATAGTCATAAAAATAAAAAAATCCCCCATAATTCTCTTGAATTTTCGGGGGATTTATTGTATAATATCCTTGTTAAAATTTTGTCAGACTTTTCTGACTATGGAGGTAAAATTATTATGGCAAATCGTTTTGTACTTAACGAAACATCTTATCATGGCAAAGGTGCTATCACTGCTATTGCTGACGAAATCAAGGCAAGAGGCTTTAAAAAGGCTTTCGTTTGCTCTGACCCTGACCTTATCAAATTTGGTGTTACTAAAAAGGTAACAGACATTCTTGATGGTGCAGAAATTGCATACGAAATCTATTCAAATATCAAACCAAACCCAACTATCGAAAATGTACAGACAGGTGTAGAAAGCTTTAAAGCAGCTGGTACAGACTGTATCGTAGCAATCGGTGGTGGTTCTTCAATGGATACTGCAAAGGCTATTGGTATCATCATCACAAACCCTGAATTTGCTGACGTTCGTTCACTTGAAGGTGTTGCACCTACAAAGAACCCATGTGTTCCAATTATCGCAGTTCCAACAACAGCAGGTACAGCAGCTGAGGTTACAATCAACTATGTTATCACAGACGTTGAAAAAGACAGAAAAATGGTATGTGTTGACGTTCATGACATTCCGGTTGTTGCAGTTGTTGACCCTGATATGATGGCATCAATGCCAAAGGGACTTACAGCAGCAACAGGTATGGATGCTCTTACTCATGCTATTGAAGGTTACATCACAAAGGGTGCTTGGGAACTTTCAGATATGTTCCATATTAAGGCAATTGAAATTATTGCTCGTTCACTCCGTGGTGCAGTTGAAAACACAGAAGAAGGCAGAGCAGATATGGCTCTCGGTCAGTATGTTGCAGGTATGGGCTTCTCTAACGTAGGTCTTGGTATTGTTCACTCAATGGCTCATCCTCTTGGAGCTCTTTATGACACACCACACGGTGTTGCAAATGCTATTATTCTTCCAACAGTTATGGAATAT
>JAZLBG010000017.1:0-4174 GCA_045613585.1 Candidatus Fimenecus sp.
ATCAATTTCATCTGCTCTAAGCAATCTAAACTTCATTATTCTTCACCTTCTTATCTTCTAAAGTAACTATTGCCTTGATATTTGTATTTGATCTTATTGCTGTCTCAATAAAACAATAAGCATCTTCCATATTGTTAAAACCAAATTCCAATTTAATATAGTCTTGTTCTAATACTACTTTCCACATAACTTTTACTTACCTCCATTAATCTTCTTAGTTAATTCCTGAATCCTATAAGCAATTTCTGCATCCATTTCACCTGTGATAAGAAATCCACGTTTTACAGCCTGCATTATCTTTTCTTGTGCCTTTTCTTTTGGCATTGTCTTTGACAAATATTCAAATGCATAACTTGCAATACTACTTATATCTGCAAATATTTCTTCTTTGTCACCTTTAACTGTCGCATAACCATTTTCAACATTAATCATATTCAACATCCTTTCTGACAATTTTTAACGACTTCATTAAATGTTTCTTTATCATTGAAATGTATTTGATTTATATTTTTGTTTTTGCCTGCCCATTGTTCAGCCATTGCTTTTGCAATGCCAGGAAATGTTTTACTTCTGTGTTTTGACCTATCTTCTTGTTTAAATCCACTGCAAAACCCAGCAGAAAATGTTGTTTTCCTTCCATCCTTCCTTGTATATGTAACAAGTTTAGGTTCTACAATATTTGTAGGTTTAAGTGGTTTTAATCCCTTTAGCCACAAGCATGTTTTCTTTCTTGCTTTATCTCCATATTCATAAGGTTGAACATGTTGTGTTGGTTTTAAAGGAAGCCCATATTTTTCAGCAATGTCTGGGAAATGTTCTTTTATATAATTACCACTGATAATATTCACTGGGTTTTCAATGCTAACTCGTTCACAATCAGCAGTTAAGAATTGGCAGAAAAATTCTAAGCCTTCCCTTTGCCTTCCGTCAGCACGTTTTCCTTCAAAATGCCTTGCTCCACTCACTGCTAAATGTGTGCATGGTGGAAATGCAAGAATCATATCCCATTTGCTTTCCAATGTGTGGGTTGTTCCATCTTCTGTTTCAAAGTGACAATATCCATTCAACAAAGGCAGAACATCTTGCATAATGTGCCATTCAGGATGTTCACCACTGCATGGAACAATGTCGCATGAATATGCTTCATGCCCTAGCTGTCGCATTTCTTTTGTCACTGCTTGACTTTCTTCGCAAGCAATTAAAATTTTCATTTTATCTACCTTTCTCCCTTTCTAGTAAATTTATTTTACTTCTTTTCTAAACATTTCTAAACAATCATCACAAATCCAATCATCATTTATGCACACTGCAAATTCTTGTTGTATTGGTTCGCCACATTCAACACATTTTGGAAGCTTGTCCAACTGTTCTTGTTGTTCTGCATCATATCTTTCAAAATCTGCAATAGGATCATCTGTAAATGTCATTATTCTTCACCTTCTTCCAAATGTTCCAAATTGTTTGCATAAGTAAATAGTGAAATCCATATAGTTGACATTGCAAACATTAATAGTACATTCTTATTCACGTTATCCATTGCCAAAATTGACAATAAAAAAAATACAGCCATCATTCCTGTTATTCCCCCCAAGATTGAATTGTGTATTTTTATAACCCTTTTATTCTTATTTATCCTCTTATCTCTCCATGCTCTTTGTGATTTTGTCATTGTTGATATTCCTTCCTTTTGAATTATCAACCCTGCTTTTATGTATGCCTTCCCCATCTTGTCTGTTAAGTATTCTTGATACTGCTTGTACAATATCTTTTGGAACAACTACCTTTGACATATCTTCAATTACTGTTCCATCTTTGCGAACATTAATTATTGCCATTGATTCACCCTTCCTTATGGTGCTTCATTTTCTAAAATAGATTGTTTGTGTCTAATTAAGACACTTTTTCATTAAAAAAAATATCGTCTACTTGCTGTAAATCTAAATTGTATCTGTTTTTGATAAATACAATTTCACTTTGCTTGAATTCAGTCCCATTTTCATTGATTTTGTTACACACTGAAGTCTCTGAAATACCTAATGCATCTGCAAGTGTTTTGTTTGTATCACCAAATATAAACATGATACTTCTTAATAACTTCGAGTTCATTTTCTCACCTACCTTTTTTTGTTTGTGTCTAATTAAGACACTTGTTATGTTAATATAATATTTTTCGTTTGTCAACAACTTTTTTAAAGTTTTAATAAAAAATATTTGATTTTTAAGAAACTTAGATGTAATATATAGACACGCAATAACCGATACAAGTTATTGTTAAAAAGACAGAAAGGAAGTGTGTTATTTTTGGAAATAGGTCAAAAGATAAAAAATGCAAGAATTAAAAAAGGAATGACACAAGAACAGCTAGGGAAACTTGTTGGTGTTCAGAAGTCAGCAATCGCAAAATATGAAAGTGGAAGGGTTATCAATATTAAAAGAAGCACCCTGCAAAAGATTGCTAAGGTGCTGGATATTAGACCATCAGAACTAATATTTGATGATTCACCTGTTGAAACAGCCGAATTTCATTCAAAAATTCTGACAGATTTTGAATTGTTAAAGAGTTTAAAAGATTACTATGAATTATCAGATGATAACAAAAAAATGATACGTGATCTAATTCACAAGCTTAATCAAAAAAATAATTAATCAACACCAAATATTTTTTTTGCCAAAACATAAAGGTATGTAATTTCATCAAGTGTAAGATTTTCCAATAAATTAATTAATTTTTCTTTCATTTGAATCGTCCTTTCCTACGGAACAAGTGTTCTAAAAACATCTTTCAATGTATTATAAAAAATAAATGTTTTCAGAACAATGGTAATTGTTACTAATCATTATTTAATAATAATTATACACAAGATTTTTGTGAAGTTTGTCAAAACGTGTCAGTAAAATAATTTTTTTTAAAGCAAAGGTGATGTAAATGAACAACATAGATGTTATTGTAAACAAATATACAAAAAGAGTATTTATATATGTTCGTGTTAGTACGAACAAGCAAGCCGAAGAAGGTTATTCTATCCCACAACAAATTGAAAGATTAACTAAGTATTGTGAAGCTATGGGCTGGCAAGTTGTAAAAATCTACACTGATGATGGATATTCAGGTGGAGATTTAGAAAGACCTGCTATCAAGCAAATGGTTAAAGAACTTGAAAAAGGTAATGCAGATATTGTTCTAGTTGATAAGTTAGACAGATTAAGCAGAAGTCAATTTGATACTTTATATATGATTCAAAAAGTATTTGATGCAAATAATGTTGGATTTGTTTCAAGAGCAGAATCGTTCGATACTTCAACACCTTTCGGAAAAGCAATGGTGGGTATTCTTGCAGTATTTGCTGAATTAGAAAGAAGCAGAATCAAAGAAAGAATGGCAGATGGTAAAGAAGGTCGAGCAAAAGAAGGTAAATATAAAGGTGGTGGCAGACCATCAATAGGTTATGACTATAATCTTTCAACTGGTGCTTTAATGATTAATGAGTACGAAGCTATGATGATAAAGGAGTTGTATCGGCTCGTACTTGAAAAAACCCCTTTAAACAGAATTGCGACAATATTTAATGATAAAGGCTATAAAACTAAATATGGTGCTTGGAATGATACAACTGTAAGATATGCTACAACAAACAAAGTATATCTAGGAAAGATAAGACATAAAGGGATATGGTACGAAGGATTGCACGATGCAATTATTGATGAAGAAACATTTAATAAAGTTGGAGAAATAATGGAAAAACGCAAAAAGACTTATGAAAGATACAGACCTAGTAAAAGGTATAATTCACCTTTAGGTGGTATGCTATGGTGTAAGAACTGTAATACAAAGTATGCCTGGCGTGCTAATGGTAAAAATAAAGATGGTACAGTAAGAGCATATTATACTTGTTACAGTAGAAATAAAGGTGATAAGAAATTAGTTGTAGATCCTAATTGTAAGAATAAAAATTATCGTGACTATGTTCTTGAAGATATGGTTTATGCAGAAATAAGAAAATTAAAAACTGATACTTCATATTTTGATGAATTGCGTGAAAGTGTAGATAACACTTACAAGATAGAATTAATTAAAGAACAAATTGAAACTTGCGATAAACAGATTTCTAAATTAATGGATTTATATACTTTAGGTACAATTGACCTCAATGTTATTAAAGACAAGATTGAACCA
>JAZLBG010000018.1:0-25155 GCA_045613585.1 Candidatus Fimenecus sp.
TGTATACAATCATACTCTTGACAGGAGACCTGCCCCTACAAGAGTCCTTTTCTTTGTGAAACTTCTATAATAGCAACGCAGTTCCGACACTTTGCACTTTGCATTTTGCGCTTTGCATTCTGTTCGACAAACTCAAATTTAACATAATATTCATTTCGTGAATGTTTTGCAAAAAGTATTACAACAAAACAATATTCAACATACTCAAACTGCCAAAAAAATCTTTTGGACAAGCATATAATACTAGTATATGACTTTATAAGATGGTGAAATTATGAGCAATCAAGAATTTGGTATAAGTGAGGGTAATGAAAGAATAGAACTTTCTGCTTTTGCGAAATCTTTAATTATAAATTCAATACATTTCTTTATAGGCATTTTAATGGCATCTGCAGGGGCAGAAAAAATTTTTTCACCATTGGGAATTGCTTTTTGTAGTGGTATAAAAAAAGAATATACACTTTTCTCGTGTTTTGGTGCAATGCTTGGCTATCTTCTTACAAATGAATATGTTTTTGCTTTTCGTTATGTAATGGCACTTATACTTGTATATATCTTAAAAATTTATATTCACAGTTTTCCTAAAATCCGTGGCAGAATCATTATTTCGCCAATAATTTCACTTTTTAGCACAATTTCAACGGGTATAGTTTCGATGTTAGCATCATCATTTGATTTGAATGATGTCTTTTTACAAATAGCTGAAGCAATAACCGCTTTTGGTGGTGCTTATTTCTTCACAGTTGGAATTTATTCTGCAGAGCGTATAAAAAACAAACAACATATTTCAAGTCGCGAATTAACTTCGTTGGTAATCGCTATACTCATATTGATTTTATCTGCAAATAAATTAACTTTTTTAGATGTTTCAATATCAGGGATTTTTTGTAATTTTATAGTTATATGTGCATCATACCTTTTTCGTGAAAGTGGTGGGGCAATAATGGGCACAGGTGCAACTGTGGGATTTTTAATGATTGGCAATAACACTCTCACAACATTCTGTTATTGTATTTCAGGACTTTTTTCAGGGCTTTTTGCATATTCAGGTAGAGTACTTTGTGCATTTTCATATATTTTTGCTTATGGTGGTACATTTTTAATTTTGGGCGGTACAAAAGAAGAAATTCCAAGACTTATTGAAACAGCAATCGCTTCGGTTTTGTTTGTAGTTGTGCCACAAAAGATATTTTTACAGGTTAAAACGCGGCTTTCGTTTTCGACTCTTACGGGTGATGGGTTAGCCGTACAAAATATGATAGTTTCACGACTTAAAATGGTAAAAAACGCAGTGGGAGATATGTCGGGAACAGTATCAAAGGTATCAGAAATATTAAAAGAAAAAGCGCTTCCAGATACCACAGGCGTGTATCTTCGTGTTCGTGATAATATTTGTAGTGGTTGTGGTAGCTTTGAAAAATGTTGGCGAAATGAAATGTCTGAAACAATTGGTGAGTTTGATTATATAATTGAAGAAATTCGCAAAACTGGTAGTGTAACACCATCTTTCACACCATCTTCTTTGCAAAGTAAATGTATTCGAATTATGTCGCTTTGTGATAGCTTTAATAAGAATTACTCATCATACTCAGCGCGCCTTGGTGCAGAAGGGAGAATTAATGAAATGAGAAAAATCACAGCTGACCAGTTTGACACAGTATGCGAAATGATTAACGATTTGTTATGTGATTTTCAAAATGGAATAAATCCGTTAGCAAACAAATCAAACATACTTAAAAATAGCCTTAACGATATTGGCGTTTCTGCGTTTGTGAATTGCTATGAAGATGATGATTTGAATACAATTGTAAATCTTTCTGTAAATGCAAATTGCAAAGTACCTGAAAATGAGATAAAAGAGTGCATTGAAAAAGTTACTGAAAAAGAGTTTTCAGAACCATCAATTGTAAAAAATGAGCAAGAAAAAATACTTATGTTTTGGGAAAAACCGTCATATACAGCTGAATGTGTATATTGTCAACTTCCCGTACAAGAAAATGATATCTGTGGTGATTGCTTTGAGTCTTTTTATGATGGCAAAGGTAATTTTATAACAGTTTTAAGTGATGGAATGGGTACAGGACACCGCGCTGCTATTGATGGTGCAATGGCATCTTCACTTTTTTCAAGACTCATCATTTCGGGATTTTCATTTCCATGTGCTTTGCGACTTGTAAATTCTGCAATGCTTGTTAAAAGTCGTGAAGAATCGTTGGCAACCCTTGATATTCTTAAAATTAATCTTTATAACGGACAATCTGTAATATATAAAGCAGGGGCAACAGTGTCGCTTTTATATAGAAAAGGAAAAGTCAGTGAAATAAAAAAATCTGCTATGCCAATAGGAATTTTAAGACAAGCAGAGTTTGCAACAATCCGTGGCGGATTAAAAAATGATGATGTAATTATTATGATGTCTGACGGTGCGGCAGACAGTAGTCTGGAAGAAATTAAGGCCTATATAACTCAAAATGGATATTCTGAAGATTTACCACAAAAATTGTGTGCAATAGCAAGAGGAAGAAATATAAGCAGAGGCGACGATATAACTGTAGCAACAGTAAAAATCAGTTTTAACGAAGAATAAAAAATAATTGACAAATTCTGCATTAAAACCTATAATGGACTTGTGAATATAATTGTTCACATATAAAATAGGGAGGGAAAAATATGAAAAAAACAAGTAAGGTTTTATCACTAGTGTTGGCAGTTGTAATGTTATTTTCAACATTTGCTGTAGCATCGTTTGCTGCTTCAAAAACAGGGCTTTATAAAGTAAATAACAAATGGTGTTATGTTAAAAATGGTGAAGTTGATTACAGCGTGACTGGTCTTTTCAAACATACCAATGGAATTTGGTACTATGTTAAAAATGGTGTGCTCGATTGGTCAAAGACAGGTCTTGTAAAACATACTAATGGCATTTGGTATTATGTAAAAGACGGCAGACTTGACTGGTCAAAGACAGGTCTTGTGAAAAATACTAATGGTATTTGGTATTATGTAGAGGATGGCAGACTCGACTGGTCAAAGACAGGTCTTGTAAAACATACTAATGGCATTTGGTATTACGTGAAAGATGGCAGACTTGACTGGTCAAAGACAGGCCTCGTGAAACATACAGATGGTAAATGGTATTACGTAGAAGATGGCAGAATTGATTTCACATATACTGGTCTTTGCAAGTATGGCAAAAAATTCTACTATGTAAATGCTGGTAAAGTAGATTTTAAATATACGGGTAGTGTAACACACATTGGCGAAAAATATGACGTTGTTAATGGCGTTGTAGTAGGAAAGAGCAGCTCAAATTCTACTTCATCAATAGCTGATGTTGTTAAAGCAATCAACGATGCAACAGCAAAAGCTGCAAAAGCATCATATGACTGGACTCGTGACGCTTATTATACAAAGTCTATGGATATGGGTAGTACAACAGGTGTTCTCAATGGTATTATTCAGGGCGTTGACGAGAATGCAAGTCTTGATTCAGTAATAGGTGGTTTCCTTGGTATAGGTTCAAAATCAGCTAAAGTTACTAACGGTGGTTCTGACGGAAGTGTTGAAGGTAAATATCTTCTTAAGGCTACAACTCTTACTGAAAACGATGTTAAAGAACTTGTAATAGAAGGTAATACATATAAGATAAAAATTAAAGATAGTACAAATCCAAATGCGAACAGTTCTCTTGCACACGCAACAAACGATTATGTTACATGTGCAGAAGTTAACTCAAGTATTTCAGATGCAGTTGGCGATGGTATGATGTCGATTAATGAAGACCAGTCAAAACTTGCTTATAAGAATATTATTCTTAAAGCAACAATTGACAACGGTCAGCTCACAAATCTTGAATACTCATACACATTTGATATTAACCTTTCAATGAAAGTTTCTATTATGACAACAACAGGTACTGGTGCAGCAGAAACTAAAGCTACATATTCAAATTTCAAATATTAATCTAAAATATTAGAAAGTTTGGCTAACAAATTAAGCCCTTGGTGGATTCCACCAGGGGCTGTGTTTTTTTGAGAATAGATTATTTTTGCAATTTTGAAATTGTCTAACTCTTCACCCCCTTCCGTCACTCGCTTTGCTCGTGCCACCTTAAATCTCCCCTCTCGGGTCGGTCGGTGCTTCTGCTTCGCAGAGGTGTCCACTGGACACCCGCACCCTCAAGGGTGAAGGCTAAATTGGGCTCCACCCTTGAGGGGGAGCTGTCGCGAAGCGACTGAGGGGGGTATAATAGCAACGCAGTTCCGATACTTTGCACTTTGCGCTTTGCATTCTGTTAGACAAACTCTAATTTATCAAACAAAATGGCGGGGTCTTTACCCCGCCATACATTTTAAGTTTCTATACCAATTGTAATAATTTCGAATGGTTTATACTCTACTGTATCTGTTTCTTCAATTACACCTTCAAGGAAGTTGAGAAGTTTAACTTTACCGCCAAGTTTAATTTTGCCACGACGACCATTTTGCTCTGAAAGACGAATTACAATCATATTGCCTTTTTCACTCATTTTCATTGTCTGCATATAAAGCTCTTGGAATGAGTTTTCGCAAGTTAAATCTGCTTTACCAAGTGGCACATTATACTCAAAAGCAATATTATTAATTTCAGCTTTCACAAAATCTTCAGTATGAGGATAAATCATATATGAAAATTCATGATGTCCCAAGTCACTTGTAACATCAGGGCGAATTGTTGCACGAAGAAGGCTAAGACTCATTGAGTTTTCTTGGAAGCTAATACCATATTTTGAGTCATTGATAAGGGCAATACCACCATCAGTTTCTGCCATATCAACCCATTTATGGTGGCAAACCTCAAAACGAGCTTGTTGCCAAGTTGTATTTCTGTGAGTTTCTCTTTCAACAAAGCCTGCGCTTGTATCACAAATTGCCTTACGAGTAAGCACGTTACAATCAAACTGTGCCTTTGCAAGGACATGCTTTTCATTCCAATCAACGATATTTTCAACCTCAATACCACGGGACTGACGGAAAACACGGATAATACGCTTCCATGTACTCTTTTCAGTTGCAAGAGTACAGGCAAAGGACACAACTTCTGAATTCTTTTCAACAGTTTTAAGAGGAGAAACAATCTTGATTTCAACCTCTCTGTCCTTGTAGTTAGGCAAAATATCCCAAGCATCATATACGCCCGGATTATCCTTATACAATTTCAATTCGTTGAATTCACCATTAACCCATTCACGCTGGAGTTCTCTGTCGTAAAGACTCTCAATACTACCATCAGTATTAAACACGATTTCATAGAATGGTGTAACAACCTTTTCACCGATTGCAAGCCATTCTTCGGTATTTTCTTCCACCTTAATTTCCCCGCAAGAAAGTGCAGGAAGGTTAGGAATTACCCAATTACCCTTTTTGCCGTAACGAGTACTGTTACCAAATTCATCTTCAATAAATGTAAGATGTTTTCGAGGGAAATTAAGTGAGTTGAAATACTTTTCGCCTGTTCCCAAAATTTTATCAAGACGCGCATCAATTTCTTCATAATCTGCCATAGCATCACGATAAACAGGAGTAATATGGCTACCTGGAAGAATATCGTGGAATTGATTAATGAGCAATTTTTTATAGATATCACGAATTTCTTCCTGCGGATATTCTTCACCCTTTAAATGACGAAGAGTTGAAACGATTTCTGCTTCACGGAGTTTATATTCAAGTTGACGGTTATAACGCTTCATCTTTGATTTTGTAGTGAATGTACCACGATGCATTTCAAGATAAAGTTCACCATCCCATTTTGCAAGGTTTTTATTATCCTTCAAATTTTTCTCAAGGAATTCCTGACCACCAACATGTTCAGTTTTTGGCATAATTGAAAGTTTGTTGAAACGATGCATAACTTCAATCATTTCTTCAGTACAACCACTACCACCATCACCATAGCCAAACATTGACATTGTTTGTCCGCCTTGGTTTTTATCCTGATATGCTTCCCAGTTTTCCTGAATCTGTGAAGGCATATTCCATGTTATAAAGTGAGTTGGTGGCACACAAGCATAAACCTCACTACCATCAATACCCTTCCAGATAAAGTTGTTGTGTGGAAATCTGTTTGT
The DNA here is from genome assembly GCA_045613585.1 of Candidatus Fimenecus sp. Classification (GTDB taxonomy): domain Bacteria; phylum Bacillota; class Clostridia; order Oscillospirales; family Acutalibacteraceae; genus Fimenecus. Next base: position 6,107 of record JAZLBG010000018.1, read on the forward strand.
GTCATTCCATGTTGACATTTTGTTTGAAACAAAATAATCAACACCACTCTTTTTAAGAATTTGTGGCAAAATCCAAGAGTTACCAAAGACGTCAGGTAACCAACAGTTTTTGATAGTCTTTCCGAATTTTTCACGGAAATAGTGCTGACCATACATAAACTGACGGATTAAGCTTTCTGCACAAGGAATATTGCAGTCCGGCTCAACGTACATAGCACCAACAGGCTCAAACTGACCCTTTGCAATTTTCTCTTTAAGTTCTTCAAACACGTCAGGATAATACTTTTCAAGCATTTCGTATGTATATGCCTGAGTATGTGTGTACTTAAAGTCAGGATATCTGTCCATAAGACGCAACTGAATGAGAATTGTGCGCAAGTTTTTCTGGACAGAGTGAATTCTACGCCAATAATATGCAATATCAAGGTGGGAGTGGGCAACAAGTGCCACATCACCATTACCCTTATAATCATCATTTGCAAAAACCACATCATCAACATATTTCTTTGCACTTGCAACATCTTCTGTTTTCAAATCATCAAAATCTATGAGATTAAGTGCATTATTAATTTCACGATTTAAGAAACTGCGATAATCCTCATTAAAAAGTTCACTTTTTGCAATATCAAGCAAAAGTTCAAGGTCATAAACCAAATCAAGAACTGTATGATTGATGGTTGCAAGGTATGCACCCTCAAAAATCTGACGACAACCACGGACTGAAAGTGATTCAGGGTTTCTTTCGTCATCAGGCTTTGAACGGTTATAGCCTTCCATTTCAAAATGAAGTTCTGTTGCGCCATTAAGATATGGAGTGAGCAAAATTCTGTCACGATTAGGGTCAACACCGCCAACGTATTTGCCGTTTACCTTAACGATAATTTCTGCAGCAGTTTTAAGTGAAAACCAAAGTTCTTTTCCACGAAGATGCTCGGGAATAACTACATCCGCTTCAAAAAATGCTGTTCCGTCCGGAGTAAAATACATATCCCCCTTACGAAGATTTCTCCAGCCCTCGGGATAGTATTCATACTGCATTTCCGCAACCTGACGGGCATCACGAACCTTGAGATTTTCTATTTCAAATTTTTCACCATATATGTATCTTTTAAGCCAACCGAAGCGTAAATCAGTCCATTCTTCAGGACGCATACTTCTTCTGACTACTTTTATGTGAGCCATTTACACTTCACCACCTTAATCTTTATCCCAGAAGAAAGGTTTTTTCTTCTGTGCAATTACTTTTACGCTTTCACCCATATCACGCATTACTTCGCTTTCAATCCAACGAAGACAACGGTCAACGATTAAGCATTTTGAACACTCACCCTGCAAAAGCACTGTGAGTTCACCATTTTCATAGGACACAAAATCAATTTCTCCGCCATCACCCTGAAGCTTTGGCTTAATTGTTGTATTGATATAATCTTTCATAAATCAGCCCTCAATTTCTTTCTTGAGAATTGCTCTTATATTTTCTAATTTTTCTGTTGCAACTGCCTTTGTTTCACCACAAATTGAATAGTAAACCTTAAGTTTTGGTTCTGTACCTGATGGACGGACTGCAATCCAGCTTCCGTCTGTAAATGTATATTTAAGCACATTTTCCTTTGGTAAATCCTCAATACCCTTTGAATAGTCGAGAACAGTTTGAATGTTCTCAAAAAGCGACTCACCATTTTCACGCATATTTGACATAATGCTCTGGATTTTTTCTGCACCATCCTTACCTTTAAGGACAAATGTATCAAGTGCATCAAGATAGAAACCATATTTATCGTAAATAGCATTAAGAGCATCAACAAGTGTTTTGCCGTTATTTTTGTGATATGCCGCCATCTGACAAATAAGCATTGAAGAAACAACCGCATCCTTATCCCTTGCGTGTGTGCCAACAAGATAACCATAGGATTCTTCATAGCCGATTACAAATTCTCTGTCACCATTGATTTCATAACGACCAATCTGGTCACCAATGTATTTAAAGCCTGTGAGAGTGTCAACAATGTGAAGACCATAGCTTCTTGCAATATCTGCACCCAATTCACTTGTAACAATTGTTTTTACAAGAGTTGATTTTTCATTCAATGTATCTTTTTTGTGTGAAAGAACAAAATCAACAAGTAATGCACCAATCTGATTACCGGTTACAAGAACATATTCACCATTATGTAAAACTGCTGTACCAACCCTATCACAGTCAGGGTCAGTACCCAATACTAAATCTGCATTTTCCTTCTTTGCCTGTTCAATTGCAATTGTAAGAGCGTCTTTTTCTTCAGGGTTTGGTGAACGAACTGTACTGAAATTACCATCAGGCAATTCCTGTGATTTTACAATTGAAATATCCATTCCCTCAAGGGCTTTTCTTACAGGAATGTTACCTGACCCGTGAAGTGCTGTATAGACAATCTTAATGTCGGATTTTTCGTCGTAGATTGACTGCTTTTTAACCTCTTTGATAAATTCGTCAAGGACATCGTCACCAATAACAACGATTTTACCCTCTTCTACCGCCTTGTCAAAATCATCAACCGCAACAGATTTTAAATCTGTAATCGCATTTACAAAGCCGATAACCTGACTTGCAAACTGTGGCACTAACTGGCAACCTTTTTCATCATAGATTTTGTATCCGTTATATTCCTTTGGATTATGACTTGCAGTAAGCACAATACCGCCATTACATCCTAAATATTTTGCAGTAAATGAAAGCACCGGTGTTGGCATAAGTGTATTGTAGATAAAAACCTTAATTCCGTTTGCTGAAAGCACACCTGCTGCTACTTTTGAAAAATACTGTGAGTTGTTACGCGAATCATATGCAATAGCAACACTGATTTCACCGTCAAAACGACTTTTAAGATAATCCGCATATCCCTTTGTTGCTTTTGCAATTGTATATCTGTTCATACGGTTAGGTCCTGCACCCATAATGCCGCGAAGCCCCCCTGTGCCGAACTCTAATTCCTTATAAAATCTGTCTTCAATTTCCTTTTCGTCAGTAAGACTTAAAAGTTCATTTCTAGTTTCTTCGTCAAAATCGCACCATAAGTCAAACTTTTCTTTAATTGTCATTGCTATTACCCCTTTTCAGGCATATTTTCATACAATATATGATACAACAAATACCGTTTACTGTCAATTTCTCATTGGGAAATATGCTACAAAATTTTGCGATAATTTATACATATTTACTATTTATTTTTATCTGATTAATTGGTATAATGAATATAATGTTTATTTTTAAAAAACGCTTTTGAGGAGAGTGGAAATATTGAGAAAAGATTCAACTATTGCCAGATTTTTTGTTCTTATCTTTTTAGGTCTTTTCGCAATTGCCATTATTGTTGCATTTCCTTTATTCCTTATTAATGAACTTGATAGTCAAAATCAAGACTTCTTAAAAGAAATTTCTGCAAAAAATGGTGAGTCGGTAGGGTTTAAATTTCAAGAGCAAGCTGCATACCTATACTATTATGCCGAAGCTGTTGATACAACAAAACTTGACAACCCAAAAGCCGCTATTGAAAGCATAGGAATACCTGAAAACGAACACTTTAAGCGTTACGGAATTTCTACTCTTGATGGTGATACATACACTTCAGATGGCAAAAGAATAAATCTTGCTCACAACGAACACCTTAACGAGTGTGTTGAAAAAGATGGGTTTATTATTAATAAAATGTCATCCAGTGAAAGTATTGATGGTGACGAAGTTTTTGTAATGCACACTCCATTAAAACATGATGGTGAAACAAAAGCCGTATTTTTTATTGCATTTTCAGTTGACCAGATTATGGCAAACTTTAACTCAAAAGCTTTTGGTAATAGTGAGTTTTTCTTTGTTGTTGACTATGACGGCAACAACATTATGAGCACACACTCAAATCCAGCATTCAGAAACATTGAAAATGTTTTCTATACACTCCCTCTTGACGAAAAATATCAGGGTAGCAGAATCTTAGATATTCAGGAAGATATGAAAAACGGTGAAACAGGTGTTCTTTTATCTTCACAAAGCAAAGATTTTTATCTTTACTACGCACCATTAGAGTTTAATGACTGGTATTTATTTAGTGTTATTCCTACAAGTGCCGTTATTCAAAATAGAAATACTGCCCTTTCTTATGTTGGTATAATGACATTCTTCCTTATAACTGTGTTTATCCTCTTCACTATTTATGCAGTATCATCAGAGCGTCGCAAAAAAGAAGAACTTGATAAAGTTCTTTATACAGACAGTCTTACAGGTGGCGCATCTTATGCAAAATTCTGCCTTGATGTGAAAAAGCAATTAAACAAAATAGGTAAAGCCGCTTATGTGGTTATGGACCTTGACAACTTCAAACTTGTAAACGACTATTACGGATACGAAATGGGCAACAAGACCATTAAACACATAGATACGTTGTGGCGCAAAATGCTTAAAGACAATGAGTTTGTAGGTCGAATTGCTGCTGACCGATTTGCAGTTTATCTTCACTATTCAAATGAAGAAGAACTTATTAAACGACTTGAAAAATTCTGTGCTGATTGTCGCACATTTAATGACAAGAATATGTCAAACTATATTCTTGTACCAAGCATAGGCGTTTATTATGTAACAGAAAAAAATATTGATATTCAAAAAATGCAAAACTGTGCTGTTATGGCAAAGTCACTTGTTAAAGGTGATAGCGAATCAACAATTGCCGTTTATACAGGCAAGATAAAACGTGATTTAACACGTAAAAAACTTTTCTCTGACGAGCTTGCTCATGCAATCAGAAATAATGAGCTTTCAGTAGTGCTTCAACCACAATACAATGCAAAAAATGGTAAAATATGTGCTGCTGAAATGCTTGTAAGATGGAAGCGTGAAGATGGCAGTTATGTGCCACCGGCAGAATTTATTCCTATTGCAGAAGAAAGAGGATTTATCAGAGATATTGACCGTTTTGTATTCCGTAAAGCATGTACCATTCAACAAGATTTATTGAATAAAGGTTTTGCGCCTATTAACATCTCTGTTAATCTTTCACAGCAAACTCTTCACGACCCTAAACTTATTGAAACATATTTGAGTATTGTTGAAGAAACAGGTGCTGATATTTCTCATATTCACCTTGAAATTACTGAAACAACTCTTCACAACAATCACCGAAGTTTCATAAGACTTTTGCGCCGACTTCACAAAGCAGGGTTCAAGATTTTGCTTGACGATTTTGGCACAGGTTATTCATCACTGATGCTTCTCAAATCAATGCCAATTGATGCGCTGAAACTTGATAAATCTTTTGTTGATGACTATGAACATCCAAAGGGGCGCAATATTATTGAGTGTGTTATTGATATGACCAAAAAACTTGATATTACTATTATTGCCGAAGGTATCGAAACTGCGGAACAATATGAATATATCAAATCACAGAAATGTGATATCGTTCAGGGTTATCATTTCAGTTATCCATTAGATTATCGCAAATTCTGTGATACTATTGAAAGAAATCAATAATTACTTAAATATTCGTGACCTATACGTCTGATATTTAACTGAACATCGACTTCGTACAAACTGTTTTTCAGTACGGAGTCGATATTTTTTTCGTTTTTACGATAAAAATCTTTTTCGAAAATATATAACAATCTAGCAAAACCGCAAGCGTCACTATTGTGCTTATGATATAAAGACTTTAATGTGCTTTGAATACTTTTTTCAATGTATTTTTCACCTTTATCTTTAATTTTTTCAATTTGGGTTACTGTCATAGCACTTGAAACGCCACCACTGATTTCTGCAATATCCGCGTCTATATATACATTGATTTTAAATGTAGGAACATCATTGTTAATCATCACATCTCTTTTTGTTTTTGCTTTTACAATATTAAGAGAAACTCTAGTACCTTTGTCACCTTCAAAAGCAATTGCCGTATTATAAACTGCATTTGATAACACATTAAGATATATTGTTTCATTTTTTGAAATTACTTCACGATATTTTGTGTTGTCAAAAAGTGCTGTGCCTGTTATTTCTGCAGATATTTCGTCACCATTCTCTTGTAAAGAAAAAAGAGGTAATGCAAAATCTTTTGACCCTGAATTGTATCTGTTTATAAACTCATAAAGCCTAGTTGCAAAAATTTTCGCATCATATTCATAGGAGTCAATACTATTTTCAAGATTTTGTGCGCTTATAAGCTCATCACCATTTTTTGCTTCAAGAATTTCTGAGGCTGTTTTCTGGGCAGCAGCAATATAAACAGTGCCACCCATTTCAACATCTCGCACAAAAAAATCAATCACATCATCCATTTTTTCTTTGGTGATACTTTTGCCTATAAGAATTATTCTATTTTGAGAATATAAAGGTATTTTACCTTCTTTTTCAGTTACAGATTTTATTGCTGTATATACAGTTTCGCCAGTTAATTTATATACTTTTAATGGTGGTTGTGACGCCCCTTCCGCAGAAGTTGCCTCTGAAGAATTCGTGTCGATTGCCTGTAAGGTGACAGTATATGTGTCATCTTCTAAATCAATACCAATGCCCTGAATTACAAGTCGATTACGAATATCTTTTTTATAGATTTCATTTTCACTGAAAGTAAAAATCACTAAAATTATTGCAAAAAACACAATTAGTCCTCTACGCATTTTTTAACTTTCCCCTTTCTTGAAAACAACAGCACAACAATTGGAATAACCAACACTGTAATTCCAGTCACAATAATTTTAATAACTGAATTATCAATAATTAAAAATCTTTCTATTTCTCCCGCTATAAACAAATTAGCAACAATTAAAGCGATACTTATGATTACAAGAAAACTTGTTTTTCTGATTTTTGGGAATGAACTATTTAAAATATCTGTCTGCAAGAAAATAAGCAAGGTTGCTTTGATAAATGCACACATAATCCACACACTTGTAAAAATCGCATCAAGCCTATCAAACATAGCAAATTTAGCAAGTGATGCAAGAGTGTGAAACGGAAAAAGCTGTGTGCTTGCAAAATTACCCATAACTGCACCTGCGAAAAAGAAAAGCACTGCCATTAAAAGTGTCTGTGAAAAAATCCACACAAAAAATCCTTTTGTAATTTTACCTGTAACTTTTGGTAAGGCTATTGCAATTATGACATATTCTATTGTCTGCCCTACTGAATCAATTGCAGTTTTAATTACTGGTGTTAAGCCGTTATAAAATACAGGTGAAAGATTAAGAAAATCAACCTTATCAACCAATGCAAACAATATGAAAGCAATAGCAGGTATAACAAATACAGCAGAAATCACTGAACTTCTGCCCAAAGCTTCAAACCCGAGATATGCCCCATAACAACAGAAGATTATGACAAAAACAATCATAAAATTCACATTAGTTTCGGGAAATACAACTGTACCTGTAAAAACATCAAGTCGTGCTATTGTAACTACAGTAAAATAGAAAAATGCTATTACATAAAGCACAGACAATACCTTTGAAAAACTAATCGAGTGTTCATTTGCAATATCAATAAGATTTTTATTTTCATATTTTTTATATAACAGATACAGAGGAATCATAATTATAGTACCAAAAATTATTCTGAATACAGGTTGCACAAGCATATCTGAAAGTCGCACATCTTTTGTATATGATGAAATATATGTGACTGTTGTAAGCGTACGACTTAAAAACAGCATTACATAAAATTGAAAAGCACTGATTTTTCCTTTAGTAATCATTTTATTTCTCCATTTTATCTATAAGCATTTGCCTTTTACCCATCTTTCTCCAATCAGAACGAAGTATGAAATCTCGCCATGCTCCAAACTTTGTAGGTGACATTGGAGAAGTAAATGGTATGCCATAAGGATTTATTGCAGCTGCATTTATAAGCACCACCGCAAAGCTTAACATTATACCATATAGCCCTGAAATTCCACCAATTATAATAAAAGTAAAACGAAGCACCGCAACGGGCTCATAAAGAGTTGAAACAACAAACGAACTAACTGCAGTAAGTCCCACTACAATTATCATTGGTGCCGATACTATTCCCGCAGTGACTGCTGATTCTCCAATTACAAGTGCACCTACAATAGAAATTGCGTGACCCACAGTTTTAGGCATACGAAGTCCTGCCTCACGAACAATCTCATAAACAAGGTGAATAAAAATTGCCTCAATCATTATTGGAAAAGGTGTCCTGCTTTCTTGCCCGGTTATTCCAAAAATCATACTTTCAGGAATAATCTCTTGATGAAACGTGCAGACAGCAACATAAAGTCCTGGCAAAAACACACTGAAGAGAAATGACACAAATTTAAGAACTCGTATAAACGTTGCATAATATGGTCGTTTAAGATAATCATCAAGAGAATGAAAATGCTCAATAAAAAGATATGGCACAATTATGGCGTTTGGTGTGCCATCAACAATTATACAGATTTTACCTTCTGCCATTTTTGCAGTAACTACATCAGGACGCTCAGTAAAACCTACTCCACTAAAAATTGATGGGTGTTTAGCATCTAAAAATGATTGCAGATACCCTGCCCCTAAAACTGTATCAATTTCTGCTTTTTTCAGGTTATCAAGCACTCTTTCAAGGGTCTTATTATTCACCCTATCAGACATATAGCACACACAGACTCTTGTTTTCGAGGTCGCACCTACTTCAACTGTTTCAATCTTAAAAACAGGATTTCGCACACGACGACGAAGCATTGTAATATTATCTTTAAAACTTTCAACAAAACCTTCTCGTGAGCCACGTTCTTGCATTTCAGTATTAGGCTCAAGTGGTGTTCGTTTTGGAAACTTCTGCACCCCAAAAAGCACCGTAAACTGTGAGCCCTCACAAAACATTACAAGATTACCAGAAATAAGTTCTGCAATTGCTTTGTCTAAATCATTTGTAATTGACTTATCAATACTTGCAGATACCCTATCGGCAGCGTCATAAATAAGTTTTTCATTTTCTATCCCTTGAAAATCTGCGTTTATTATAGGATTCATAATTTGTTCAGTTATTAGCAAACTATCGCACATTCCATCAACCATAACGAATACAAAGTTTTTCTCCCCAACCATGCAATTTCTGTATTTAATATCAAAACTACCACCAAGTTGATTTTTGAAATATCTTATATTAAAATTCAAATCTTTACTAACTTCATTTTTTTGTTGACTATCTTTATATTCTGTTGTGATTTCGTCAACTTTTTTCTGAAACCAATTAGTACTCATAATTATCACCATTTTTATATTCTGCCAATTCGTGCAGAATATTACTGCTTTTTAAGGCAAACATAAAAATGGTGATTTTATGTTTATAACTCTTATTAGAACTTCTGTGCTTTATCTTTTTGTAATTGCCATTATGCGACTGATGGGTAAAAGACAAATTGGTGAGTTACAACCTACCGAATTAGTTATTACACTGTTACTTTCTGAAATTATTGCAATTCCTATGCAAGATAATGACATTTCTCTTGTAAGTGCAATAGTGCCTGTTTTAGTGCTTGTAGGTTTTGAAATTCTGATTTCTGTAATCAGTCTTAAAAGCGTAAAATTTCGCAGTTTGATGCAAGGCAATTCAATAATTATTATTCGTGACGGTAAACTTGATTTGAAAAAAATAAAAGAGCTCCGATTCACCATTGATGATGTACTCGAAACCCTTAGGCAAAAAGATATTTTTGATATAAGCAAAGTTCAATATGCAGTTGTTGAAACAAACGGAACAATAAGTGTTATGCTAAAACCCCAATATGAGACTGCTACCCGTAAAGATTTAAACGTAAAGACTGCTGATTCAGGTATTCCATGTGCTGTCATTGTTGACGGTCGAATTATTAAAACTGATTTTGACAGTTGTAATATGACTATGGAAAAGCTAAAAAAAATCATAAAAAAAGATAATATAAATGTGAAAAAAACTCTTTTGATGACTATTGATAAAAAAGGTAATAAAACTATTATCGGAAAGGACTAAAATGAAAAGAATTTTCTTTGCTATAGGAGCATTACTTTCAGCAATTCTTATCTGTGCAGCAGGGTATCTAATTCTTGTTGATACTTGCAACAAATTAGAAGCAACACTCAATGAGGTTGTGCTTTTTGCTGAAAAAGATGATATTGAAAATGCTCTTAAAAAAGCAGAAGACGTTGCAAAACAATGGGAAGATATTCACGGAAGAATTGAAGCAGTTGTAAATCACGCTGAAACTGACGAGCTTGAGGAATTAATAAAAAGCCTTCCCGTTTATGCCCGATTAGGCAACACAGAAAGACTTTGTGAAAAATCAGAAATCGCAATTAACCGTCTTCATCATGTTATTAAAAATGAAAAAGTGTTAATCAGCAATATTTTATAATCTTTTAATTTTAGAATTTGCAATTTTCAACAGTTAACAAAATACCATTTGATAAATTTTCTTTTGAAAAACTAAATATCTCCCCTACTGTTTGTACCATTGGGTTGTCTGGATTTGTTGTTTCAATATAAACATATTTTGGTATTTTTTCAGGATTTTCCTTATAATATTCAATTAACATATCTGGATTTATGCTACCACGATACCAAGTTGAGTATGTTGCCATTGGTCGTTCAAGATACAAATACATCCAGTTATTATAAGAAGCCAATAATACAGGGTCATCTTCATCCGTAAGACTTTTTATTATGTCCATATCATCTATTGCTTTATCATATTGGTTATATTGCTCTCGGGACATATACAAACCTGAATATGGCCCGGTTGTTGCTTTAGTTGGGTTTTCCATTGGCACTTGACCATACATATAGAAAATTCCATAAAACAATATCTGCAAAGAAAAAGCAACAATTATTATTTTATGACAAGCACCTAAACGCTTTTTAGCAGTAGTTTCTGACTCATTTTCTTTTGAAGCAGATTTCGCCTCTTTCCATAAGTCCATAGCAAAAAATACGCCTACGACATTACCAATGGCAATAACAACTCCAACACCTGCTAAATGAGTATCAACCGCCAGATAATGAATGCATGCAGCTATTAGGCAAGGTATATACATGCAGTTAAACAATACTTTATTCTTGTTTTCTGTCAACACATAGCAAACCGTAGAAATTACAAAAAATGGGAATGAAACACCAAACAAGTTGAAATCTGTTCCTATTAAAGTGGCAAACATAAAAATCATCGCCCACACTAAAGAACCAGTTAAATATGCAAAGCGGTGTGCATTAGTTTTCTTATTTTTATCAAAAAACATTGCTACGAAAATTATAGGCAATATCCAAGGCATACCAAGATTAGCTTTACTGAAATATCCTAATGTTTTTAATGGCTTTGCAAAAGCAGAATCTGAAGTAATGTCATACTCACTGTTTCCTAAAAGATTTTCAACGTTGTTAATAATAGACTCAATTGTTCCACCTGTCAAAAAGAAGAAACTAACGGCAATAATAGCCATTATTAAAATTCCGCAAGAAATCCACAAAACTGCCTCTTTATTGAAAAAACAGTTATAGTTTTCTACATTTGGAAAAACTTGAAGGGCTTGGCTTTTTTGCTCTCTTTTTTGTTTTTTTGTAAGTTTTTTACCTTTTTCAGATGCATGAGAAATCTTAGCTTTAACTACATAATTTATCAAATTCTGGCGCTTTGTCCATAACACGCAAACTAAAAGATACAATGCAAAGGCAATGCAAAAAAGCGGGTTGCATACACAACAACCACCAAAGCAAATACCTGCAAAAATATAAAACTGTACAGATTGTTTTTGATAAATTGAAACAAGGCAAAGTGATAGCAATAATAAAAATACAACAAGCATAGACTGATAGCTTATAGCCTGAATTCTATATGTTATTTGAACATAAAATATCATTGATGCCATAATTGCCCAGTTACCATATTTTCTGAAAAAACGATATATTATGACTGCTAACGTTGTATGAATCAAAATATATGTACATCTTAAAAAAATAAATACACCATCAGCAGAATTTTTAATGGTTGCCCATATATACATTGGCAAATATGAAAATACTGTGAAAAACTGTGTAAGATGCCATTCATGTTGGATTAAACTATCACCATTGAATATGATACGAAACGGTACTGTTGCGTAATAAGTTTCATCATGGAAAAATGGAATAACAAAAAGAAAAACTGCATGCAACAATAAGCCTGTTAACAATGCTATAGCAAAAATAATATCTGTTTTTTTCAGTTTTTTAATCATAAGAAACCCTCTGAAAATCAGTGTATTGTGAAGATAATTTTAGCATAAAACACAAATCAAGTCAAATTCTACATGCTATTTGGTGAAATCGGTAATAATCCATAGTAAAACACTTGATATTTATTGCTTTTTTATGATATAATTAGACAAATTATACTAGGGGAATTATGTAATGAGCAAAGTAATGTTACTGTACCCACCAGGGAAACAATATCAACGTAGCGAAGACCGTGCACAATGTAATATTGATGATTCTGCAGTAGCAACAACTCACGCTTGCAATGACATAGGCTATGCTGCTTCAGTTTTATTAGAAAAAGGTTACAAAGTTTTTTTACGTGATTATCAGACTGAATTATCCACTAAAGAGCAAGTAAAAGCTGATATTGAAGAATTTAAACCTGACTTAATTTTTATAAGCATCACAAATGCAACAATCTACGACGACCTTGATTTCATCAACTGGATTAAATCATTCCACAATTGTAAATTTGTTATAAAGGGTGCTATTTTCTATAATCCTAAAAAAAGTCTTCTTGAAACGCTTGACCTTAGTAATGTTTCCTGCCTTGTTGGTGGTGAAATTGAGTTTATAATGGGTCCTGTCACCGATTGTCTTTTAAGAAACGAGGGTAATCTTGACGACATCTCTGGTATTATTTACAACAATGGTAGTGAATTTGTTTCAACAAAATTTGATTGTTGGAATAAAAATTTAGATGAGCTTCCTTTCCCTGCAAGACATTTAATGAATAATGCACTTTATACACGACCTGATACTGGTGAGCCTATGGCAACAATTTCTGTTGCAAAGGGTTGTCCGTCACAGTGCATTTATTGTCTTACACCTATTATCTCAGGCAAAAATGTCCGTTTAAGAAGTGTAGAAAATGTTTTTTCTGAAATAGAAGAATGCTACTACAAATTCAATATCAGAAACTTCTTCTTTAAGGCAGATACTTTTACTATTGATAACGAATGGGCATCACAATTGTGTGATAAAATTATCAACTCACCTCTTAATGGAAAAATTGAGTTTACTGCAAATTCAAGAACAAAACCATTATCTTTTGAACTGTTGCAAAAAATGAAGCAAGCTGGTTGCTTTATGCTTGCTGTTGGCTTTGAAACAGGTTCAGAAAAAACCATGAAGCTCATTAAAAAAGGTGCTACTCTTGAAGATAGTCTTCGTGCTGCTAAACTTACAAAAAAAGCAGGAATTCCTTTGTTTGGTTTCTTTATGATTGGGTTTCCTTGGGAAACAAAAGAAGATATTAAACAAACTGAAAAATTCATTTTTAAATTAAATCCTGACTTTATTGAGTTGCATATAGCAATGCCATATTACGGTACAGAACTTTATCAATATTGTGTAAACTATAACACATTAAGTGATTTGGCTTGGGGTAATGATTATTATGCTCCAAACACTATTGGTACAAGCACTGTAAGTATTGATGATGTTATAAAAATGAAAAAGCAAATGCAATTAAAATTTCATTTGCGACCAATATATATTCTTAAAACACTTAAAAAGTGCATAACATCATTCACTCAATTCAAGAATTATGCACATCACGCTATTAAACTTTTAAAGAAAAATCTTTTTTGAGGTAAATAATGAAAGTTTTATTTATTAACCCTTCTGTTGGCTATTATACACGCGCCCTTTCAAATCCATTAGGACTTCTCTCAATAGCTACTCACATAAAAAACAACGGATATGAAGTAAAACTTGAGGACCGTTGTGTTAATAAATCAAATATCAATAAACTGTTAGATTCATATAAACCCGACATTATTGGTGTATCTCTTATGTCATCACGTGGTCTTATTGATGCTGAAAAAATCTCTAAGGCTGCAAGAGCAAGAGGAATTCCAGTTGTCTGGGGCGGTCAGATGCCTTCTCTTCAGATGGAGCAAGTGTTAGAACTTGACCTTGTAGATTATATTTCATATGGTGAAGGTGAAGAAACCTGGCTTGAAATGATGCAAGCTTTAGAAAAGGGCGAGTCTTTCGAGAATATTCAAGGTTTAGCATATAAAGAAAATGGCAAAATAGTTATTACTCCTTGTCGCAAGTTTGCTGACCTTCGTGATATGCCTGTTTCTGACTACACTCTTATTGACCCACCAAAATATATGCAGACATATCTTGGTTGTAAAAAGATGATGTACATATATTCTGCAAAGGGTTGTCCTTGCAGATGTGCTTTTTGCTCAAATATGAATTTCCATAAGAGCACTTACAGAAAACGCCCTAACGAGTATGTTTTGGAAGAAATCCGTTACCTTATTGAAAATCACGGTGCAGACGGTTTCTTCTTCTCGGACGAGCTTTGGGTTGTAAAAAGAGAAGATTTAGTTGATTTCTGCCAGAAAGTTCACGAAAGCGGCTTAAAATTCCAATGGGGTATTGAACTTCGTATCGGTATGTTTGGTGAAGAAGAATATCAAATGCTTTACGATGCAGGTTGCAGATGGATTTTCTTCGGTATTGAAACAGGCTCAAAGGAAATGCAGAAAATCGTTCACAAGAATATTGACTATAACAAGATTGCTCCTACTTTTGAAATTCTTAACAGAATCGGCATAACAACCATCGGCTCATTCATTATCGGTTTCCCGAATGAAACTGTTGACCAACTCCGTGATACTGTTAAGTTATTAAATACAGTTAAGGCAAATCTTACACCTGTTTTCCATTTCACACCTATTCCCGGTACTGAACTTTATGACCAGGTTGTGGCTGATGGCAGTTACAAAGCACCAAAGACACTTAAAGCAATGAGCAAGGTTGTTGCAACTGAATCATTGGGCGTTAACCTTTCCAAAGTTCCAAATGTTGATTTAAGAGTTATCAGAAGTTGGTATTTGTGGAAGAGTTTTTCAAATAAAGGTGCTTTACAAGAGCATGGTGCATTTGAATTTGCAAAAGAAACAATTCTTAATGGACTTCACTCCATTTCCCTTAAAGGTCCAATCAATTTCTTTATTGACGGCTTTAAGGCTTTATATGAATTTTTGTATATTTTCTGGTTTTCACACGCATATCCAAAAATTATAAAGAAATATGATTTAGATAAAACTTACGATTAAGGTGACAAAAATGAGTAAAAAACTAATTTCAATTGTTGTTCCCAATTTCAACGAGGCAGATACTCTTGATGAGTTATACGAAAGAACAACATGTGTTATGCAATCTCTCACAAAATACGATTATGAAATCGTGTTTTTTGACGACGGCTCAACTGATGGTTCAAAAAAGAAAATAGAAGAGCTTTGCCAAAAAGACGAGCATATTAAAGCAGTTTTTTATTCAAAGAATTTCGGTTATGCAAAGGGTACTTTCTACTGTTTCCAACAGGCAAAGGGTGATTGTGCAGTAATTTTACACGCAGATTTACAAAATCCACCTGAAGAAATTCCAAGACTTGTTGAAAAATGGGAAACAGGTGCTCAAATTGTTTTCGGTGTTAAAAATCAAAGCCGTGAAAACAAGTTTGTTTACTTTATACGTACAGTTTTCTATTGGGTAATCAACAATATTTTTGGCGTTAAAATGGTGCCACATGCAACTGAATTTGAGTTGTTTGACAAAAGTTTTATTGATGTACTCAAAAGAATTAACACAAATGAGCCATTCCTTCGTGGTCTTATTTATGAATATGGCTCATCCTTTGAATTTGTATATTATCTTCAAGAAAAACGAAAAAAGGGTAAAAGCAAATTCACCCTTTCAAAATACTATGACTTTGCGGTTTGTGGTATTGTAAATGCCTCAAAGGTTTTACCAAGA
This sequence comes from Candidatus Fimenecus sp., assembly GCA_045613585.1. Lineage (GTDB taxonomy): Bacteria > Bacillota > Clostridia > Oscillospirales > Acutalibacteraceae > Fimenecus. The sequence goes on from JAZLBG010000018.1 coordinate 22,110, forward strand.
CGAGTAATTGCTGTATCAATAATTATGATGCTTTTAACTATTGCAGAGCTTCTTATTTTCTGTGTACCAAACGCATTTGATTTAGGACTTAATGAAGCATTTACTAGCATTATGATAAGATTAGCAATCATCTTTATGGGATTACTTTTATTGATGGTTTGCTTCTGTGCAGAGCATCTTATTTCACTTCCTCGAAACAATGGTGAAAAGCCAATAATTATTGAAGAGAGAAGAATTAATTATTAATCTTAAATAATCGCCAGAGCAGAAAAGAGGGATGTTAATGGTTGGCGTAATATTAGCGGCAGGCGATGGTACACGTCTTAAAAGTAGCAGTAACGAAAATCGTTGCAAGCCATTAACAGAGGCAAATGGCAAAACCCTTATTGAATATGCTCTTGATAACTTATTAGCTCTTGAAATTGTCAAGGCATATATCGTTATAGGAAAAGAAGGCGATTTAATTAAACAAGCTATCGGTGATGAATACAAAAACATAGAAACTCATTATGTATGTCAACAAGAGCAAAAAGGTTTAATGAACGCCTTTTTACAAGCATTAAAGGTTATGGAGTGTAACGAAACCGTAGTATTACAATTATCTGACGAAATCTTTATAGATTTAGAAATAGACGCTATTAAAAATGCTCTTAAAACAGAAAATGTTGACTTTTACTGTGGAGTTGCATTTGAAGAAAATCCAGAAAAAATTAAAAATAATTTTTCTGTAGAAACAGATAATGATTCTTCACTTATAAAATGCATAGAAAAGCCACAAACTGTTATTAATAATGTAAAGGGTACCGGCTTTACAATTTTTAATAGCAAAACTCAAAAAGTAATTAAAGAAACATATAATTCTAATCCTGAAAAAATTTATGATTTGTGTGACTGCTTTAATTATTTAGCATTATCAGGTTATTGTGGCAAGGCACTTAATATTGCAAAAAAAGAATTTAACATTAATACTATTTCAGAATTAACAGAAGCTGAAAGCTTTTTAAAATAATTTAAAACATAAAAGCAAAAGACTGTCGGTCAAATCATAGCCGACAGTCTTTCTTATTATATTAATTTTTCAACATCACTTAGTTTAATTCGCTTTGACACAATAAAAGTTTTTCTTTTTTGTTTACCTTTATCTGTATCATATTTACCATACTCTTTTTCTTCTAGCGAAAAAACACCATAAGATGATGTGACGATTGTGCCATCAGAAAGCACTACATTACCACAATAGCCTGTATCTGCATTGGCAACTATTGATGGCTCATTTTGGTTGTCTAGATATGTATGGGCAATCTTTATTCTATATTGACCCTCTCTACCATTTTTCAGGTCATCATAAGTACCAACCCATGCAACCCAACCTTCAGAATACCACTTCTTTTCACCACCAAGCTTGCGCATCTTTTTAACGCGCTTGCTATCACGCTCAATTGAACGGAATGTGATAAAAAGTCGTCCATCTTCAGTATATTCTGCTTTATGACGCTCACCATTAAGTGCAAATGGTGCTTCTTTAGGTCTTGACCAAGTTTTCCCCTCATCATTTGAAAAAAGCAAAAGCGATGTGCAAGTCTTTTTGTTGCAACGAGCAATAAGACAAAGTTCGTCACCTATTCCCCTATTAGAGCGTACACACTCCACTTCGCAAATACCTGCATAAGTTTCATAATCACGATACTGTGAAAGATATTTTTCAGGCTTTGACCAGTTATATTCTCCATTCTCTTGGAATGTAAGAATAGTTTTATAATTCACAAAGTTATGGTCATGAAAAATGCCCATCCATTTATCAACAAATTCGCCATTCTCTTTAAGGCGAGTAAGTGATGCCATAGCAACTATAGGAATTAAAGGCATTTCACTATCATTATCCCAAAAACGCTTGAACTCTGTCCAGGTTTTGCCCTCATCAAGAGAAATTGAACTATTAAATCCACCTGGAGTTGACATTCCCGGCCATTTTGAATTTGCAGAAATTAAAATCAGTTTTTCTTCTCCATTTGTGAACTGCAAACGATAAACTGTTGGTGTTTCAAGAGATTCCTCCCACGATATTGGTTGATTTTCAATCTCTTTGTCATAAGATAAACCACCATTATCGCTGATTTTTGAAAGCACCGCACCTTTGCCATGCCCTTTGGGGTAAAGAGTAAGAATATCACCATTATTAAGAAGCACAGAGTCAGGATGTCCCAAATACCCCGCATTATCATCAACCACAGTATAATTATAAAGATATTTCAAATCTTCAGGTGTATTTTCTGGCTCAACGCTTAAATCCACCAATGGGATATTATAATATCCTGTTTTTCTCTCGAATGGTCTTTTCTTAAACAACATAATTATTTATTCTTAAGACGCTCACTTGCAAGGTAAGCAGCGCCAAGCATACCCGCCTTGTTACGAAGTTGAGCTTTTACAATTTTCACATGCTTGTAGTTAGGCTCTAACTGTGCCTGAACTTTTTCGTTAATGTCTTTAATAAGCATATCTTCTGACATAATGCCACCGCCAAGCACAATAAGACTTGGGTTAAAAATATAGCAAAGGTTACGAAGACCTAATGCGATTTCGTCTTCCCAGTTATCGATTTCTTCTTTGATAATTGGATTCTGAAGATTTTCAGGCTCGAAAATCTGTCTACCATTCATAGGTTTGCCCATACGCTCAGAAACTGATGTTGTGAATACACGACAAGCAGCGTAAGCCTCGTAGCAACCTATTCTTCCGCAAGTACAAGGTCTACCATCTTTATGAGTTGCCATGTGACCAAACTCACCGCCCGCATATTTTGAGCCACGGTAAACATCACCATTGATATAGATACAACCGCCTACGCCTGTGCCATAAGTAAGGCAAAGAAAATCACTTTCACCTTTTGCTGCACCGAAATGAGCTTCACCAATAGCTGCGCAGTTAACGTCATTATCAACTGCAACAGGTACATTGAACTCTTTTTCAAATGTACCGCGAAGGTCTGAATGGTTATAGTTTGGAATATTACCAACACCATCATGGATAACTCCGTTTGCAAAGT
>JAZLBG010000019.1:0-5693 GCA_045613585.1 Candidatus Fimenecus sp.
TGTATACAATCATACTCTTGACAGGAGACCTGCCCCTACAAGAGTCCTTTTCTTTGTGAAACTTCTATAATAGCAACGCAGTTCCGACACTTTGCACTTTGCATTTTGCGCTTTGCATTCTGTTCGACAAACTCAAATTTATCTAATTGATTACAGTTAATTTTAATTTAATATTTTATTTCTTGAAATAAATCTTATTTAATGCTAAAATAACCACATATTCACGAAAGGATGGTGCAGAAATGAAGAAATTAATATCAATATTACTGTGTATTACAATGCTTTTATGCTTGTTTACATCTGTAACACCATCTTTTGCACTTTCTTATAGTGGATTTTCTTATGAAATTCAGAACGAAAAAGTTGTAATTACAGGGTATTCAGGTAGTGAACAAAACATCACCATTCCTGCTCAAATCAACGGAAAAACTGTTATAAAAATAGAAAAGAACGCTTTTAAAGACAATGAAAATCTTACAAGCGTTATTATAAGTGAGGGCGTTGAGGATATAGGGGATAGTGCCTTTGAAAATTGCACAAATCTTTCAACTATTACCTTGCCAAACACTATAACTCATATTGGTGAAAATGCAATTTATAACACTGCATATTATAACAACCCAAATAACTGGAAGTTAAAAAGAAATGCTGAAGATAACAATTCAGGCGTGGGCAGTTCAAATGTAGGTCCTACGTTCGCTTGGGAAGATGTTTTAGCCCCAGTGCTTGAATATCTTTATCTTGGTACAGCTCTTATTGAGTGTGAATATAGTGGAGGTTATAATATTAAAAAAGGCACAACAGTTATTGCCGATTATGCCTTCACAAAGTCAGCAAATGCAACAAGTATCCAGTTTCCACCATCTTTAATTGCCATTGGCAAACATTCTTTTGATGGTTGTACTTCTCTTGAAAACTTTGATATTTCAGAAAATGTTAAAATAGATGCAACATCATTTTATAATACTGGTTTTTATAATAATCCTGATAATTGGGAAAACGATTCACTATATCTTGGTAATCGACTTGTAAATGCAAATGGCGAAGAGATTATTATAAAAGATGGCACAACACAGATTGTAAGCGGTGCTTTAAATAGTAAAAAGGTGGTAATCCCAGAATCTGTAACAACGATTTATGAAAATGCCTTTGTAAACACAGAAAATGTTACGATTTTTGGTTACACAGATTCTTTTGCTCAAACTTATGCAAATGAAAACAATATTAAATTTATGAATCTTGCAAAAATTACAAAAGGTGATGTGAATTTCAATGGTGAGCTTGATTTAGATGATTACAAAATCCTTTGCGACATATCAAAATTACAACAAATACAATCATTTACTGTCACTCTTGCAGGTGATATGAATGAAGATGGCACTATTGACGGACTTGATGTAATTATTCTCGATTTATTTATTAACAATATTGGCCCATCAACCATAAAAGGTGATGCAGATGGTAATGGCAAAGTCAATGAAGATGATTACATATTACTCGTAGAAATTGTAACATTAAATGCAGAAATTACAGACGTTTATATGTTTGACCGCTGTGATTTAAACTATGACGGTGCAGTTGACTCATTTGACGCACTTTATCTGGATTTAGCATTAAATAGATTAGTCCCACTGATATAAAATAACGCTTAAGGAAAAACCTTAAGCGTTTTCTTTTTCTTCTATATACTTTACAACACTGTTGTCGGTGTTTGTTCCGATTATCACATCTGCAATTTCTTTGACTTGTGGTACAGCATTTTCTACTGCAACTGCAGTATCTGCCCCGCCTAACATAACTAAATCGTTAAGGTTATCACCAAATGCGGTAATTGAGTCAGCACCAACAATTTCTTTGACTTCTTTCGCACCATTTGCCTTTGAAGCGGTATTTGCATAAATTTCAATAAGCCAGTCATCGGAATATGAGTCTTTGTAATATGCAAAATCAATTTCGTGAATTGACTTAAGTTTTTCTACAACCTCATCAAGAAATTCAGGTAGTGCATAATAGTTTACATACACTGGATGTTGACCATTTTCAATGTTTGTAAGGTCATCAGTTTGTGTAAATCGACCTTCAAGCATATCTACTCGCATATCATAAAATTCTTTCATACCATCATTGTCAAATTCGGTGTATTTAATTGACAACTTGTAATCATCACCATATAAAAACATAAATGGATGAAGATTTTTCTCATAAAAGCAATCAAGAATTTTTTGCAATACAGAATGCTCTATTTCGTGGTATTTTACCGCTTTTTTTGTTTCTGTGTCATATACGAAAACACCATTCATAAGGACGATGGGTGCGGCAAAATGAACACCATCCAATATTGGCATAGCGCTTATCATACTTCGTGCAGTTGCCACAGAAAAAGGAATGCCATTTTCGTAAAACATATTAAGTTTTTCCTTTGAATATTCACTCAATTTTCCGTTACTCTGCAATAGAGTACCATCCATATCACTAATGTAAAGAGTTTTCATAATGACCTCATTAAAATTGAAATAGTGTCACACTGTGGAACGAATGTGACGACGTATCTCTTTAGAGATTCTTCGTGTTGTTCAGAATGACACTAATCTGGTTTTGTTATTTAAGTAATGACACCACAAGGTCACCCATTTCAGAAGTTGTAACCTTCTTGAAGCCATCTTCATAAATATCAGGAGTACGAGCAATTTTAAGTGCTTCGTTAACTGCATCTTCAATAGATTTTGCAGCATCCGCCTCATCAAATGAATATTGAAGCATCATGGCTGCAGAAAGAATTGTTGCAAGTGGGTTTGCTTTTTGCTGACCTGCAATATCAGGTGCAGAGCCGTGAATTGGCTCGTAAAGTCCCATTTTGCCGGTTGCAAGAGAAGCACTTGCCAACATACCGATTGAGCCTGAAATCATGGATGCTTCGTCAGAAAGAATGTCACCGAAAATATTGGATGTGACAATAACATCAAACTGACCAGGATTTCTTACCAACTGCATTGCACAGTTGTCAACATACATGTGAGAAAGCTCAACCTCAGGGTATTCAGCTGACATCTTGATAACTGTTTCTCTCCAAAGACGAGAACTTTCAAGAACATTAGCCTTATCGACACTTGTAAGCTTCTTGTTTCTCTTCATAGCCATTTCGAAAGCTGTTCTTGCAATTCTTTCAACCTCAGGAACTGAATACATTTCTGTATCGTAAGCAGCAGGGTTACCGTCAACTTCCTTTCTGCCTCTTTCACCGAAATAGATACCGCCTGTAAGTTCACGGACAATCATAATGTCAAGTCCGTCACCGATAATGCTATCCTTAATAGGGGAAGCGGATTTGAGTGGTTCGAAAATCTTTGCAGGACGAAGGTTTGCATAAAGACCTAACGCACCACGGATTCCCAAAAGACCTTTTTCAGGACGCTGGTTACCTGGAAGAACATCCCACTTAGGACCACCAACGGCACCGAGGAATACGCAGTCAGCCTTTTTACAAGCATCAACAGTTGCCTGTGGGAGTGGTTCGCCTGTAGCGTCAATAGCAGCACCACCAATAAGCTGATAATCATAATTGAACTTAAAACCGTATTTTTCACCTGTAGCATCAAGAACCTTAAGTGCTTCGTCAACGATTTCAGGACCGATTCCGTCACCTTTTAATACAACAATATTATATTCTTTCATTTTATTTTTCCTCCCTAACTACATTAGGTAAACAGCGGTTAACTGCACAAAGAATACCTTTGATAGATGCATAGTTGATATTGTGTGAAATACCAATACCGAACACATCCTGACCTTGTGGGTTTGTAATGTGAATATAGCTGACAGCCTTTGAGTCAGAGCCAATAGAAATAGCGTGCTCAGAGTAGTCAATAAACTTGTATTCACCAAGACCTATGGTGTTCATAGCCTGACAGAATGCACTGATAGGACCATTTGCAACGCCTTCAATCTGTTGTGGTTCGTTGCCATTGTACTTAACAGTACCAACAAAATGTACTCTTGACTGTTCTTCGTCCAATTCTCTTTCTTCATAGAATTTATAGCTAAGCAATTTGTAAGGACCTGCAACATTGAGGTATTCCTGCTGGAAGAGTGAGTAAACTTCTTCTTTTGCGAGTTCTTTTCCCTTTTCGTCGCAAACTTTTTGAACAATCTTTGAGAATTCTGGATGCATAGCCTTTGGCATATTGTATCCGTACTCTGCCATAATGTATGCAACGCCACCTTTACCAGACTGGCTGTTGATACGGATAATTGGTTCATATTCACGACCAACATCGGCAGGGTCGATAGGCAAGTATGGAACTTCCCAGAATTCTGTACCACTTGTGCGCATATATTCCTTGCCCTTGTTGATAGCATCTTGATGTGAACCGGAGAATGCAGTGAAAACAAGTTCACCACCATAAGGCTTTCTTGGGTCAACAGGCATTTTTGTTGTTCTTTCAAACATTTCCTTGATTTCTTTCATATTTGAGAAATCAAGTCCTGGGTCAATACCCTGTGTGTACATATTAAGAGCAAGTGTAACAATGTCAACATTACCTGTTCTTTCACCATTACCGAAAAGAGTGCCCTCAATTCTGTCTGCACCTGCTAAAAGACCAAGCTCAGCAGCTGCAACTGCAGTACCTCTGTCATTGTGTGGGTGCAAACTGATAATAGCGTTTTCACGATTCTTAAGCTTTCTGCAGAAATACTCAATCTGGTCAGCGTGACCATTTGGTGTGCTACCCTCAACAGTTGCAGGAAGGTTAAGAATAATCTTATTGTTTTCGTTAATGTGGAGTGCTTCCATAACCTTTTCACAGATAAGAATAGCGTTGTCCATTTCTGTACCTGAGAAACTTTCAGGTGAGTACTCATAACGAATGTTTACATCTTTTTGTGATTTTAACTCGTCAGTAAGTTCTTTAATGAGTTTTGCGCCCTGAACAGCAATATCAATAACGCCATCCATATCTTTCTTAAAAACAACTTTTCTTTGAAGAGTTGAAGTTGAGTTGTAGAAGTGGATAATAACGTTTTTTGCACCATCAATAGCTTCAAAAGTTTTACGAATTAAGTGCTCACGGCTTTGAACAAGCACCTGAATTGTAACATCATCAGAAATCAAATCTTTTTCAATAAGAGTACGAAGAATTTCATATTCTGTTTCAGAAGCTGATGGAAAACCAACTTCAATTTCTTTGAAACCGATTTTAACAAGAGTTTTGAAATATTCAATTTTCTCTTGTAAATTCATTGGGTCAATAAGTGCCTGATTACCGTCACGAAGGTCAACTGAACACCAGATTGGTGGGTGCTCAATGGTTTTTGACGGCCATTGTCTGTCAGGAATGTTAATTGGTTGAAATGGAATATACTTTTCGCAACCTTGTTTCATAATTTTTCCTCCTATAATAAAAAAAGCCCACTATCAATATAAACATTGATAGGGACGACGGAAAATTCTATCGTGGTACCACCCTAATTCGTCGGCAATTGCCAACCTCTGCGACCTCCAACAAGGCCTGACTTTGTAACGGGGTCAACCGTCATGGGCTATGATTTCACCCATGCAACTCCGAAATGAGTTATACACATAAACACTGTGTTGCCTTGCACCAGACGGCAACTCTCTGAAAGCGAGTATTTTATGTCTTTTTTTCTTTACTGTTTTTTCGATAGTGGCTATTTGATTTGTATTATATTTTATA
>JAZLBG010000020.1:0-2602 GCA_045613585.1 Candidatus Fimenecus sp.
GGTGCAAAGATGGTACATACTGGTGTTCGTTTTGAAGTAACAAAAGGAAATATTCGTCTTGTTGCTGTTGATGGTTATAAGCTTGCTATAAGAAACGAAAAAATTGATTATGAAGGTGATGAAAAAATCTTCATTATTCCAAAGAAAACTCTTAACGAAGTTGTAAAACTTGCAGGTGATGGTGAAGATACTGTTGCTATGGTTGTAGCTTCTCGTCATATTATGTTTGAATGTGGAAAATATGTAATTGTTTCTCGTCTTCTTGATGGTGAATTTTTAAGTTATAAGAGTGCAATTCCTACAACTGCAAAAACTGAAGTTAAAGTTAATACAAGAAAATTTATAAGTGGTATTGAAAGAACTTCTTTGATTATTACTGAAAGAATCAAGAGTTTTGTCAGATGTATTTTTGATAGTGAATCAATAAGAATTTCAAGTACAACTGCTCTTGGTACTGCAAATGACAGAATTCTTGCTGACATTCAGGGTGAAAGAGTAGAAATTGGTTTTAATAACAAATATTTACTTGATGCACTTAAGGTTTGTGATATTGATGAAATCACATTAAGACTTAATGGTGCAACTTCACCTATTATTATTGTACCAGAAGATGATGGCTCACTTATTTATGAGAGAAACTTCTTATTTATGGTACTTCCTGTAAGGATGAACTAAAATGAAAAAAATTACTGCACATATTGCAAAAAAAGAACATAAACAAATAAAAATTGATAGTGATTTTATAAGACTTGATTCACTTTTAAAACTTAGTAATGCGGTTATGACAGGTGGTCATGCAAAAATTGTTATTCAAGAAAGTGAAGTTAAAGTAAACGGTGAAATTTGTACTGCACGTGGTAAAAAAATTCGTGTAGGTGACACTGTAGAATTTGACAGAGTTGTTTACGAGGTAAACTAATGTATATTAACGAAATTAAAATTGAAAATTTTCGTAATATTGATTTTATGGGGATTTTTCCTCACAATGAAATAAATGTTATTTATGGTCAGAATGGACAAGGTAAAACAAATCTTTTAGAAGCAATATGGCTTTTTACAGGTTGTAAAAGTTTTAGAAATTCAAAAGATAGCGAACTTGTTCAATTTGAAAGTGAAAATTCAAAAATTTCAATGAGTTTTACTACAGAATTTCGTGAAAATAACGCGTCAATTTTTATTGATAAAAAAAGAACTGCTGCTTTAAATGGAATAAATCTTTCTTCACCTCGTGAATTAATTGGAAAATATTATGCAGTTGTTTTTTCACCTATTCATTTATCACTTATTAAAGATGGACCTTTAAACAGACGAAAATTTATTGATACTGCAATAAGTCAGATTGATAATATGTATGCAAAAAAACTTATGTATTTCAATCATTTAATTCAACAAAAAAATGCATTACTTAAAAACGCAGGTGAAAATCCGTCTTTACTTGATACTCTTGATATATGGGATGAAAAAATTGCCCTTGCCGGTGCAGATGTTATTTGTGACAGAATTAATTACATTAAAAAATTACAAGTAAAAGCAACTGATATTTATCACGGTATTTCCGGGGAAAAAGAAGAGTTACAAATTAAATATTTAAGCAATATTCGCTATGAAAGTGAAGAAAAACAGGATATTGCAAAAATTTATTTCAATAATATGGTAAAAAACAGACCAAATGATTTGTATCTCAAAAATACAACAAGTGGTCCACACCGTGACGATATTGAAATTTTAATAAATAATATTTCTGCAAGAAAATTTGGCTCACAAGGGCAACAAAGAAGTGCATCTTTAGCTTTAAAACTTGGTGAAGCAGAAATTATTAAAGATTTAAAAGGTGAACATCCTATAATTTTACTTGATGATGTAATGAGTGAGCTTGATAGCACACGCCAAAATTATATTCTTAATAAAATGACAGATAAACAGGTTTTTATTACTTGTTGTGAAAAAGAAACTATTTCCAAACTTAGTGCAGGAAAAGTTTTTAAAGTAGAAAACGGAAAAGTGGTGGATTAATGTATTTAAATATTGGGCAAGACACAGTTATTAGTGATAAAAATATTTTAGGTATTTTTGACATGGATAATACAACTGTTTCTAAATCCACAAGAGAATACATAAATACTGCTTCTAAAAATGGTGAATGTATTACAGTATATATTGAAGAATTACCGAAATCTTTTATAGTTATTGCAGAAAACAATAAAAAAGAAATTTATATTTCACCACTTAATACATCAACAATTTTCAAAAGAATAAAATAAGTCAGATATTGACGGAGGAAAAAAATGAGCGACCAGATTAAAAACACAATTGAAGAAGAGGTTATGGATACGGTTGTTACCGAAACTTATGACGCCTCTGCTATTCAGGTTCTTGAAGGACTTGAAGCTGTAAGAAAGCGTCCTGGTATGTATATCGGTTCAACAGGACCTAAAGGACTTCATCACCTTGTATATGAAATCGTTGATAACTCAATCGACGAAGCACTTGCAGGTTATTGTTCACATATTGATGTTGAAATTTTACCTGATGATGTTATTACTGTACGCGACAATGGTCGTGGTATTCCTGTTGGTATTAATGAACAACAAGGACTTCCTGC
>JAZLBG010000021.1:0-24486 GCA_045613585.1 Candidatus Fimenecus sp.
GGGGAGGAAGAGGTGTCGGTGCCGATAGACATGAAATCGCGCACATGATGAAAATAGGCAAAGGCGCACAGCGCCACGCCGAATACAGCCAGGTCAGCCAGGAATACCACCCAAAGCGGCAGCTTGCGACGCATATCGACACCCCTCCTTTAAAACAATTACCCATATTATAACATAATTTATGCGCTGTTGCAACTTGTTTTTTCGTGTGCGCCGCTGCGCCGTACAGCCCCGTTTTTTATGCTGAAAAAATATTTCAAAAAATTTGAAAAAAGGTCTTGACATTTGCGACGAGTTGGTGTATAATAGCACGCGTTGGTGCCGATGGCGGTGAGGGTACACCCGTTCCCATACCGAACACGGAAGTTAAGCTCACTTGCGCTGAAGATACTTGGCTGGAAGCGGCCCGGGAAAATAGGTAATGCCGACATAAATATTCCTCTATAGCTCAGTCGGTAGAGCATGCGGCTGTTAACCGCAGGGTCGTTGGTTCGAGTCCAACTGGGGGAGCCAGAAGAAACCTCTTGATGTAATTATATCGAGAGGTTTTTTTCTAATTAATGCTACTCATTGCAAAATGTTGACAAGTGACTGCTTTTTTGATAAAATAAATATGCACTCAAAGTTAATATTCAGCCCTTGGTAGGTAATTAAGATTTTACCATTAAAGCTGATGTATATTTTATATTTGTGTCAGCATACTACTTAATTAGAAATTATTTTTAGTTAAGGAGTTGGATTGATGGTAGAGTCGCAGACTAACAGTTTGAAGGTATTTAAAATGTGTACAAAATTAAAAGAATTAAATGGCTTGACTCCAGAGCTTATTCTTAATGAATATTGGAATTCAGAACGCAATGTTTACCCAATTGACATTGCACAAATACTTTATAATCTAAAAATAAGAGTACTTCCATATGACTTTTCAAAGTTTGATGGGCACAATTTGGAAAATAGAATCCTAGGTGCTGCGATTGCTGATGAAAACAATTTAGCATTGTTATACAGAAAAGGGGAAACCAAAAACCGAAATCGATTTACACTTGCCCATGAATTAGCACATTGTTGTTTAGCACATTTAGATGAAGAAACTATGCCGTATATCGAATGGCGACATGATGGTGTTGTAACTGATAAATGTGAGATTGCTGCGAATATATTTGCTGGAGAGTTATTAGTTCCAACAAAAGAGTTGAGAAAAGTACTTTCTAATGAGTATCCTACTACCTTACCCCATATAACAAAGCTAGCAAGTATGTTTGCTGTTTCTATTAATGTTATGAAGGAACGTTTAAAACAATTGGAAATACCATACATTGATGAATACGAAAGAAAAAGCTTTTGCTTGGAGTAATTTGATATGGCGGATGAATTAAAAGGAAATACACTGTGTGCGGAACATACTAAATCCGATGCTATTAACCAAGCTTTGCGTTCTGAAGCTAAGGATATTTTGGGTGAGGAATTAAAAACTGATGATTCTACAAAAATACCAAATTCGATTTCTATTGCTGATGATGGTGATATGAATGGTGTTTCTATTCCTGATGCTCAATGGTTTGATGAATATGGGAAAAAATTATTAGCTAGAAGTTCGCCTATAATTTGGGAATATCATAAGAGCGAAATTGAAAATGTAAATAAAATTATTGATAATATAATCATAATTGTTAAATGGGTTTCATTCCTTACAATTGTTTTGGTTGCGTTTTTTGTGCTTTTGGACAAGGATGTTGGTGCAATAATTTCTGCAATTTCTGGCGGTGTCATTGATGTGCTTTTAGGAGTATTAGTAGGATTGTTTAACTCTACACTAAAATCTAAGAAATCATATTTTGATGCTGAAAGTGATTCCGCAAAATTTGATAAGATGTTGTTACTTGTGCAGACGGTTGTAGAACAGGAAAAGAAAGATGATGTTATCGTAGATGTAATACGTAAGTATTTTGATATATCTAATGGTAAATAAGAAAATGTATAGAAAATCAAGTTTTTAGACTAGTTTAATTTTGAACATCAGTCTACCCGATAAAGCATCTGTAATATCAGATGCTTTATTTTTATCCACTCTGAAATGTTGATATACAACTGACATCAGGTGCATGTAATTAGTTTAACTATATGTCATCACCAAAGGGATAATTCTTTTGGATTGCTTATATGTATTTGTTTGAAATGATTACATTCAACACTTCGTGTTGAATATGTACAAGGATTCCCTTGATTTACCTTTACTTGAGTTTAGTGAGTTTATCTGTTATACTGTATGTTTGAGGAGAGTTAATAAAATGATTTTTGTTGCACCACAAAGCCACAAAGAATTGATTTTAAATAAAAATAAGCTTGTTTCAATTGACGAAAAAGAAAGTTACTCTGTTATTAAAGGAGTTCCTGTTTTGCTACCTGAAAGGACGAATCCTGACTGGAGTCGTGAACTCATTGAAATTATTTTTTGGGAACGTTCTGATGCAATCGCAAGAATTTATGAAGAAATTGAGAAAGAAAATGTTGCTGATTGGAACGAGGTTTATCTCAAATACATAAAAGAAATACACGGAACCAAAGAAAATATTTTAAAGGCTTTTTATTCATATAAGCAAAGAGAAACAGACATTTGGATTACAGGTGATAAAAGCGGGAATATAACAAAGAAACAAATTGAAGCTTTTGAGAAATTCAATAAAAAGAGTATAGGCGAAAAAAGGACGGTAACCAAAATTAACGGGACAGGTTCTCTTTGGGACAGGTATCGTTACTTTGGTGAATTAGTTTGTAAAGAACCAACTGATAAAATATTGGAATTGGCAACGGGTGCCGGTGGTGGAACTGCTTCAGTTGCATTGTATATGTCAAAGGATTGCTATTTATATACTGTTGATATAGGTTTTGATTGTCTTGGAAATGCTCTAGGAATTGCAAAATATCAAAAGAAAAATATTATTCCTATATGTGCAAACTTTTGGTATTTGCCTTTCAAAGATAAGTCATTTAAAACAATTTGTACTGCTTGCGGACTGGATGAATCAAGAGAGATTATTGAAACTTTAAAAGAGGTTGCAAGAATATTAGCAGACGACGGTAGATTTGTTGTTGTTTCAAGAAATAATGCATTTATGCGACAACACAGGATTTTAGAGCCTTTTGGATTTACAGAAAAAGAAACACTCGAACTCCTTAAAGATTGCAGAATGTATAGTGACTTACATAACCTTGATGAAATTTGTGATAGTTTGGGTATGAAACTTATATCACGCAAAGAGTACAGATATAATGAAAACATTGCTCATTCTGTATCTGAATATAGAAAGGAAAATTTTTAATGAATAATCACTTTATCATAAGACAAGCAAACATTTCTGATGCAGAAGATGTTTGTTATATAAATAAAACTAGTCTTGGATATGATTACGATTTAGATAAACAAAGGAACAATCTCGAAGCGGTGTTGAATGATAAAACACAAGTGATTTTTGTTGCAGATATTGGTAACAAGGTCGTTGGTTACATTCATTTGACAAGCTATGATGTGATTTATACAGATACTTATAAGAATTGTTTAGGTCTTGCAGTTGACAATGATTATAAGCGAATGGGTGTTGGTTCTGCTTTGTTAAGTCAAGGTGAAATATGGGCAAAAGAAAATGGTGCGGTTGGAATTCGCCTTTGTTCAGGAATTGAACGAGAAAATGCTCATAAATTTTATAAATCACAAGGTTATATTGAAAATAAACTTCAAAAAAACTTAAAAAAAGTATTTTAATTTTTAGACTTGCATTTTAAATTATTTGTAGTATAATCAATTAAAATCTTAATTGGAGGAAATCGGTATGTTCTTTATCTCTATTCGACGCAGACGAAGATAGCTTGTATCTTGTATTAGGTACAGGCTTAAATTGCTATGTGCCTGATAGAGTGATAGAGAAAAGTTTACCTTTTATATTACTGTTAATGGCATATAGCTGTTAACAGTATTTTTTATTATATGGAGGTAATTTTAATGAAAAATTTTAAATTCGAATCATTATTCAAAACTATTTCGGAACAGGTAGATTTACCTGATAATGCAGTGATTGCAGATTTAGGATGTAAGGATGCGACATTTCTTTTGGCTTTTGAAGAAGCTTTTCCAAACAAAATCAAATCAGCTGTTGGAGTTGATGTAAAAGATAAGTGGTTTAACAATGTTGAATATACAAAGCCTATTGAGCTTATGGTTATGGATTGCTCAAAGAAGCTTGAATTTTCGGATAACACTTTTAATTTGGTTTTTACAAAAGATATGTTTGAGTGTGTCTCTGATAAAGATTTCTTGGTCAGTGAAATTTACAGAATCTTAAAACCAGGAGGCGTTGTAATTTCTGTAAACTGTGATTGGGACAGTATTTCCTATAACGGTGAAAATAAAGATCTGATTACAAAGGCTGTTCACGCCTATGCAATAACAAAGCAAAGTTGGATGGACGACCTTGATAGTTGGATTGGCAGAAGAATGTACGGTTTCTTCAATAAAAGCAAACTATTCGAAAGTTCTGTGAGTGTGCACAATGTTATTGAAACCGAATATACAGAAGGCACATTCGGTTATGATTTAAGTTTAGATATTGCATGGCTTTACAAAGAAAATACAGGGACGCTTAACGAGGAAGATTACAATGAGTTTATCGTTAATTTGCAATCAGCCCAAAATGAAGGACACTACATTTTTTCAAAACCTTATTATATATATAAAGGCATTAAAAAATAATTTAGGGTTCAAAATCGAGGTGCAAACACAGAAAAATCCGTTCACATAAGTGGACGGATTTTTTGCTTATTTACTATTAACTATTCACTTAAAAGTTTTCGTGAACGGATTTTAGGTAAGAAGTAATAGTGAATAGGTATTGTAAAATGAATTTTTTATTGTTACAAGCGAGCTTGCACGATAATGTTTCTGACTGTAAGGGTCGTGAAGATTTAAAGATTTCTCTTGACAAAATCAAAAATAATGTATATACTGTAAATAGAGGGAACAAATGTTCTCTCTATTTTTGATTATATGGAGGAATTTATGACAGAATTTAAAAACAATAAATATTTTATCAGAAAAACTATCGTGTATTACGATGAATCGCAATGTGTAGAGAAAGGTTTGCTTGATACATTTGAACCTGTTACTATACAGAGCAAAAATTATAAGAATTGGCGAGCAATACTTGACTTAAAGACTTGTATTGAGTGCCGTTCAAGGCATGGCCAGATTTATAGCATTGATGAAGTTGTTGACCCTGAACCACCATTGCATAATAATTGTAGATGTGATATTATACCAATGGAATCGGTTGAAGCAGGTAATGCGACGAAAAACAATAATGACGGAGCAGATTATTGGCTCAAATATTTTGGTGAACTGCCTGAATATTATGTTACGAAGGAAGAACTTATTAAATATGGTTGGAGTGACGGGAAGAAACCATCAAAGTTTGCACCAGGGAAAATGTATTCAAAAGGAGTTTATGAAAATTCTGACGGTCATTTACCTGATGCACCGGGAAGATATGGTATGAAGCGGATATCAATTATTATGAAGGCAGAAGAAACAGACACAGAGTGTTATGGTCAAATGACGGATTAATTTTTGTTACATACGACCATTATGAAACTTTTTATGAGATTGTATAGGAGAAAATGCATGGAGGATAAGAAAATTATTACATTAGATTTAACTGAATGTAAGTATTTGGGAGAATTGCATGAACGAATCAGAGTAGCATTTGATTTTCCTGAATGGTATGGTGCAAATTTAAGTGCTTTTGACGATCTTATTGGAACAGAATGTGATGCTGATGAGGTATTAGTAGTTGGTGTGAACACGATGCCAAAAGAACTTGTTGAATATATGTCTGAAATTTATGTGATTTTAGATAGAAAAGTTGTTGAGCAAAAAAAATATAGTGAGATATATGCTGATATTCGTCCCTTTTCTTACAAAATAAAGAGTTAATTAATGGTTTGATTTCCGATATAACGTTTTATTTATGAGATTGTTTAGGAGATTTAATATGGAAGAAAAGAAAACAATTACATTAGATTTAACCGACTGTAAATATCTTGGTGAATTACATGAACGAATCAGAATAGCATTTGATTTTCCTGAATGGTACGGGGCTAATTGGGATGCGTTCTGGGATTTGTTATGGAGTGAATGTGATGCTGATGAGGTTGTTATTGTTGGTGAACAAACAATGTCTAAAGAATTTAATAATCAACTTAAAGATATGCATGAAATGTTAGATGAGCTTGTTAATGAACGGACTGAGGATAGCAAAATTTTTGATGATATAAAACCTTTTTCCTACAGGATTGAAAGCTAAATAGCAGTTTGATTTTCGTTACATAGAGCCAAAAAATTCCGTTCACGAAAGTGGACGGAATTTTTTACTTATTCACTATTAACTATTCACTTTTCACTAAAAAGTTTTCGTGAACGGATTTTAGGTAAGAAGTAATAGTGAATAGGTATTGTAAAATGAAGTTTTTATTGTTACAAGCGAGCTTGCACGATAATGTTTCTGACTGTAAGGGTCGAGAAGATTTAAAAATTGCTCTTGACAAAATAAAAATTAATGTATATACTGTAAACAGAGGGAACAAATGTTCTCTCTGTTTTTGATTATATGGAGGAATTTATGACAGAATTTAAAAACGATAAATATTTTGTCAGGAAAACTATCGTGTATTACGATGAACCGCAATGTGTAGAGAAAGGTTTGCTTGATACATTTGAACCTGTTACTATACAGAGCAAAAATTATAAGAATTGGCGAGCAATACTTGACTTGAAGACTTGTATTGAGTGCCGATCAAGGCATGGCTAGATTTATAGCAGTGATGAAGTTGTTGACCCGGAACCACCATTGCATAATAATTGTAGATGTGATATTATACCTATGGAGTCGGTTGAAGCAGGTAATGCTACAAAAAACGAAAAAGATGGTGCGGATTATTGGATTAAATATTTTGGTAAATTACCTGAATATTGTGTATCTTCAAGGGATTTGGAAAAGTTAGGATGGCGATATGGTAAGCGACCATCAAAGTTTGCACCAGGGAAAATGTATTCAAAAGGAGTTTATGAAAATTCTGACGGCCATTTGCCTGATGCACCCGGAAGAATTTGGTATGAAGCGGATATAAATTATTATGAAGGCAGAAGAAACAGACATAGAGTTTTATGGTCAAATGACGGATTGATATTTGTAACATACGACCATTATGAAACTTTTTATGAGATTGTTTAGGAGATTTAATATGGAAGAAAAGAAAACAATTACCTTAGATTTAACCGATTGTAAATATCTTGGTGAATTACATGAACGAATCAGAGTGGCATTTGATTTTCCTGAATGGTATGGGGCAAATTTAAGTGCATTTGATGACTTGTTGTGGACCGAATGCGATGCTGAAGAGTTGATAATTATTGGTGAAAATACTTTACCAAAAGAATTGGAAAGAATCCTTTCTCAAATTCATAGAGTATTAGATAAAAAAGTGAAACAGACGCAAGAAGATCATATGCTTTATGAAGATATAAAACCATTTTCTTACATAATTGACGGTTAAAAAAGCAGTTTGATTTTCGTTTGTATTATTCACTTTTCATTATTCATCATTCATTATTCATTAAATCAGAACGGATTTTCGAATGAATAATAAAGAATGAAGTCGCATGGCTAATGAATAATGAATAATTTCGGTGTGGTTTACGCCACGAATTATAAAACAATGCCCCGCATTGTTTTATTTCCGCTTTTGTGCTATACTAAATCCAAGAGGTGATTTTATGAAAAGATTGCTAACCTTGTGTTTGTGTATAATATTATGTTTTCAATTTTCTGCTTGTTCAACTAAAATGCAATCTAATTCGGAAAGCATAAAAAAATCCATTTCAAAACATATTGATATTGACGTTAGTGCAGGTGTTCAAAAGCAATATAACGATGACCATGGTGGATTTCTTGGTGATGGCACCACATATGCCGAATATAGTTTTGAAAACAACGATTTATTAGAGCAAATAAAGAATAATGATAAATGGAAATCTTTTCCCCTAACAAGCAATCTTCATACTGTTGTTTATGGAGGAGAATATTTTGACACTGAATTAAACTCAATAGTAAATATGGCTCCTCATATAAGCGATGAGGAAGGGGAAACAATTTTACCTGAAATAAAAAATGGATATTATTATTTTTTTGATAGGAACAGTGAAAATTTAGATGATAGATATGATGATAGTGAACTTTTATCACGATATTCTGTAAATTATACATTAGCAATCTATGATTGTGATACTAATATCCTTTATTTTTTCGCGATGGATACGTAATAATGTTATTATTTAAGTAAAAATAAAGAAAATCCTCGGTTTTTGACCAGTTCTTTTTCGGACACGAATGACAAAAGAAGACATCCAAAAGGATGTCTTTTTTGTTTGCTTTCTTCAATCAGTTTTTAACTAATGACCTTGTATAGTGCAGATGCATTCGGCTGTAAATGAGAACAATACTTGAATTGATTTGTTACTGCTTTTATGCTACAATAAACTGAAAGTGGGTGTTAAAATGAAAATTCTAGATAACAGCGATAAGCATTTGTTGCCATTATTACCTCGAATTGTTCAAGAAAATCTGAACCAGAAAATTGATAACTTAAAATTTGTTGGTGGGGGTAGCTTTGGACGAGTTTACAAGGCTTTGCTTTCTGATGGTGAAGTTATTGCAATAAAAGCATACAAAGTGCAGGGTTCACAATATAATGAAGCTGAACAACTTGAAATGCTCTCTAAAAATACAACTGTAAAAATGCCAGAAGTATGTTTCACTTATGAGGATGAAAAAACCGCCATATTGGCTATGACGTTTGTAGAAGGACAGAATGTATTAAACCCTTTATTCTTGCTGAAAAACAAGCAACAAAAGAAAATTTTTGCAGATGATGTTATTTCGGGAATGTTAGGCTGGCATAGTGTTACAAATGATAAGTTTGGCTCTTTGTCTAACCCTATTTATGACAGTTGGTATGAGTTTTATAGAAATGAAAAACAAGAACCTTGGCTTAAAGGGTTGAATGAACTTTGTAAACGAGGTAAATTCAGTAAGAAAAGATTACAACTTCTTATTGAGGCAACAGAACTGTTTAATAAATTACCACAAGAAGAAAATGAACCTGTGCTTATACATTCAGACCTTAATATTATGAATATAATGGCAGACCCCAAAACATTTAAGTTGATTGCTTTTATTGACCCATGTGAAAGCATCTGGGCAGATAAAGAATATGATTTGTATCAGTTTCACAATATGTGGGGAGATGCTTATGGTCTTTACGAAACTTATAAAAAGAGATGTCCTCTTTCACCTTATGCAGATTTTCGTGTTGCTTATTATGGCGCTATGCACGAGGTTTCAATGAGACTTAAGGTAGGTCACATTTTGCCTATATGGGAAGATTTGAATATCAACAGACTAAAAAAAGAAATGAAGAAGATAAAAAAATCAATATAATCAGTTTGTGTTTATAGAAACTCTTGAGAAATCAAGGGTTTCTTTTATTATGACACGAAAAGTGTCGTGATTGTGACCTGTAAATGCTTTATACTCTTTTTGAAATCTGTTATTTTTTAGATTACAGAACAAATTAAAAGAGGTAAAGAATATGAAAATTAAAGAAAAGCGTTTATTTATTTTTGGTGTGGTAAACATTATTTTATTTGTAATTTGGACAATATTAATACAAATAATAGATGTGCAACCTATAGGTGCAAAGGGTAGTGAAGTAGGATTTGCAACCATAAATAGTAGATTTCACTCACTTACAGGCGTGAATATGGCTCTTTATACTGTTACAGACTGGTTGGGGCTTGTGCCTATGTTTATCTGTATGATTTTTGGACTTGTAGGGCTTGTGCAGTTGATAAAACGAAAAAAACTATTAAAAGTTGACTTTGATATTATCATTTTAGGCGTATATTATGTTATAGTAATATTGTGCTATCTGATTTTTGAGATGTATCCAATCAATTATCGACCAATTTTAATAAACAACTTTTTGGAAGCATCTTACCCATCATCAACAATGCTACTTGTATTGTGTGTGATGCCAATACTTATTTTTCAAACTAATCGAAGATTAAAAAACGATAAAATCAAAAGGATAATTTGTATCATTACGACAGGATTTTCACTTTTTATGGTAGCTGGAAGACTAGTTTCAGGTGTTCATTGGCTTACTGACATTGTTGGCTCTTGTTTTTTGAGTATGGGATTATTTTATCTTTATAAGGGGATTGTATTATGGAATTCAACGAAAAACTTCAAGAATTAAGAAAAAACAAAGGGATGACTCAAGAAGATTTGGCAGAAGTTTTGTATGTATCAAGAACTGCAATTTCAAAATGGGAGTCAGGTAGGGGATACCCCAATATTGATTCGTTAAAAGATATATCAAAATTCTTTTCAGTGTCAATTGATGAATTGTTATCAAGTGAAAAATTACTATCAATTGCTGAAAAAGAAAATAAGTCAAACATAAGAAAAATGTGCCATTTAACATACGGAATAGTGGATTTGTTTTCGTTTATTCTTATTGTTTTGCCATTATATCCTAATGATGTTAATGGATTTGTTTATTCAGTAAATTTGTTAAATTACACTCAAATCTCACAATTTAATAAAACGGTTTATTGGGTTATGTTTGTGATTCTTTTTATGGTTGGAATAGCGCAGTTGATTATGATAAAAATAAGAGCAGAAAAAGAAAATAAAAGCATTATGTGTGCATCAATGGCGATTAATATAATTATGGTATTGTTTCTTGCATTAACAAGAGGAGTGTATGCTGTTGTAGTGGCGTTTTTGCTTTTAATAATAAAAGGCGTAGTGCTTTTGAATTATTCAAAGGCTAGTTAAATGTGAAACAAATTGTAAAAAGTTAAACTGAAAAAATATTGTTTTATTTTCTATTGACATTACACGCTAAAAAATATATAATATTTGAGCAACTGAAAAGGACCACTAGCTCAGTTGGTTAGAGCATCCGGCTCATAACCGGACGGTCATAGGTTCGAGTCCTATGTGGTCCACCAAAAAAGAAGTAACTTTTGTCTACCAAAAGTTGCTTCTTTTTTATCCAAGCCGCAGGCTTGGTATCGCATAAGACGAATGTTGATTGCAAGCTGCAAAACATTAAAGGAGAATTCGAGATGAATATTTTTAATTGGATTTTTTGGAAAAAGCCCAATCGAGATATTCCTCCAATGTCCTCATGGGAATCTATCGTTGAAATGATGCGAGATAAACATCTTGATGCTTTTGCAGATGAAGTGGTGGATGTTATATATTCAAAAGATTCTTCAATGCGCTATGTAATCTTAAGAGAAGAAAACGGGCTGTTCACCTATCAGTTTGAAGCACTTTACCAATATGACGAAAATGAATGGCAATATATTTGCTCTCACGATGATGCGCTACCCGCAATGTGGGAGCCATTCAGAGGGATTGTTGGAAAATCTGTTTTCGAAAACACAAATGATCTACTCAAAGAATTGAAGGCTGAGCCAGAGTATAAACAGTTTTTTTGATTTCCACACTACTTTTGATCGTTCTTACCTCAACTTACACTACTTTTAGTCGCTCTTTCGCAAGAAAAACACCTAACTTTATGCTAGGTGTTTTTTATTATAATTATTTAATTGTTATTGTTTCTTCAATGCTTTCTGTTTTGCTTTTCTTATTCTTTTTGTTTTTCTTCTTTTTATTCTTTATAATTAAGCGGTCAAAGGCTGCAAGTAAGCCCGGAAGAATAAAGAGAATAAGAATTATAGCTGAAAGTGCACCAATTGAAATAATACGACAAATCTGACCTATTGTTGGGTCGACAGGACTAAATCCTATGGCGCCAGTTACAATTACCATAATAAGTCCAGATGTGAGAATTGTGTGTATTGAGCCATTATATGCACTTAAAAGTGCTTCTTTTACATCCATTGTTTTACGGTTTTCTCTATAGTAATTTGTGAAGAGAATACCATAGTCAATAGTTGCGCCCATAAGAATACACTGAACAATAAGCACTGCAAGATAATACATACTATACCCTGCAAGACCATTAACCATCATTGTTATATAAACGCCACACTGAACGATTAACACAAGAATTGCAGGAATAAGTACAGAGCGGAATGTGAAAAGAACAATAATGAAGATTGCAACGGCAGTCAGCACTGTAATATGAAGAAATTCTTCGTCGAAATTCTGCTCCATTTCATAACTCATTGGTATGTTGCCAATAAAATAAGCTTTGTTTTCAAGATTGCTGTCAAATATAGTGGTGATATTTGACATAAATTCACTTGTTTCTTCAGATTCAGTTGGTAGTGAAGTTTCAATCATCATCAATGAATAATTCTTGCCCAAAAGCTGACTAAGACCATCATCAATCTGAGTTTTCATACCCTTAATGCTATTCTTTGTGTTATCGTCAATAAACATAGAAAGTCTTGGGTCATTAATAACATCTTGTGACACATAACGGAACATTTCATCAATAGTAAGTGTCCATTCAGGATTGTTATTTTCAAGGCTTGATTTATAAAGATAAAGCAACTCTAATGTATTAGCATTCAAGTCAGTTGTTATTGCGCCGAGAATTTCTGCCATTTCATCAGCATTATATTGTTTGCCTGAAACAACTGCGCTGATAATAGTCTTTGCACTATTTAACAGTTTTACATTATCTTTATCAAAGAAACTTGCATAATCTTTATTTGTAATCACATCACTAAGCACAAAGTTTACGAAAGTCTGTACTGACATTTTCCAACTGCTTGTGTCACCATAGTTACAAGTGTACAAAAGATAGAGTTGTTTAACTTGATTTGCATCAAAATCAATAATTTTTGCCATTTCCGTTGGGGTATATGATTTGCCGGAAACTGTTGCATTTATAATATTTTTACCTTTTTCAAGGTCATCAAACTGACTTGCATCAATTTGTGAGCTAAAAGTTTCTTTATTATCCGAAATGAAATTCACAAGTTGTTGAATTGACATTTGATGGTCACAACCCACAACTTTCCATGCAACATAATTTGCAATAACATTGTCATAAATTACGTTGCCTGAAGATTTTACATATTCGTAGTGATAAGCATAAAGCAGAAGCATATCATTTTCAGCATAGCCCATTACCTGTGCCATTGCAGATGGTCCAGCTTTCCTTGTAACTATATCTTTGTTTGTAAATCGTTCAAGGTCTTTAAGTTGTGATTTTGTTTCATCATCAAACATACTTGCATATTGCTCATTTTTTGAAACATCATTAATTATGAAATCAGCAAACTGTGGCACTGTCATTTTACCTAAATTTGCCCCACCGTTTTTATCGTAATAGAGTATAAATAATTGTTTCAAATCGTCAGCAGGAATAGAGAAAATTTCTGAAAGCTCTTGTGAATTTTTTGGTGTTGTGAGTTGCTTTGCATCAAAGAACATTTTATAGCTATCAAGACTGTTTTTCATATCTTCACTTATGTAGCCGGAAAACATAGGATTTGTTGCAATTTTTTCTGATATAAAATTCATAAGAGTTGTAACTGTCATTGGTGAAGTTTCACCGTTGTGATAGTTATAATAAATTATATCAAGCAGAGATGGGTCAATACTCATTGAAACACCCATACTGTCAATCATATTAACCATATCATAAGATGTATATTCTTTGCCAAGAGTTGTTGAGTAACACATTATACTTTTAATATTTTTGTCATTTTCAAACTGCCACAAGCTGTTTTCAACTGCTTTTTCATCTTCATTATTATAAAGAACAACAATTGGATTTGATGGTGTAAATACGTCTGCAATAGGGTCTTCTGGTGAAAGTGAATAAACTGTTTTTGAAAGGTTTTGCCCATAGAAAGACACAATAAACAATATTACAAATAAAATTGCAATAGGTGCTCTTGCTTTATATTGAAAACGAGAAAGAAGCCCCATTGGAATATGTAATTCTTTCTTTTCAGTTTCTTCAATTTTTTCATCAAATATAAGAATAAGCGCAGGAAGTGCTGTAAGCACACAAACCATACTGAAAAATACGCCTTTTGCAAGCACAACGCCTAAGTCCATACCAATCTTAAAACTCATAAATACAAGCATTATAAGACCAATAACTGTAGTCATACCACTACTCATAACAGAAGAAAATGCACTGCACCAAGCATTTGACATAGCTTCTTCTTTATCATCATACTTTTGCTTTTCTTGACGATAACGATTCATAAGTATAATTGAATAGTCCATTGAAAGAACAAGTTGCAAGATAGCAGCGATAGACATTGTAATCTGTGAAACACTGCCAAGCACAATATTTGTGCCCATATTAATTACAACGGCAAGGCCAATGGCGACAAGAAAAAGTATCGGTTCAAACCATGAGCCACTCATTATAAAAAGAATTACAAGGAGGAGCGCAAGTGCAACGCCAATCATTACCCAAGGCAATTCCATTGTGCTAGTGTTATCATTCATAACAACAACGTTATACTTAGCAAAATCATTTTTTATTGTATCTTCAATTGCAACTTCTTCAGGTGAGCCATATGAAAATGAAGTGTTTACAACAAATTTTGTGTAACCATCTTTGTTATAATCTTCACTGCCTGCAATATATGAAACACTATCAACATTCGGAATTTTCTCTAAATAATCTTTCGCTTTCACAATTTGTGTGTCATTCAAATCTTTGAACATTACACGAATTGTCTGAGATGTTGACATATTATTAAAATTTTCTTTCATAATTTCAATACCCTGACTCATTGAAGAATTGTCAGGCAGATATTTGGTCATATCAGTATTGATTTCTACCTTTGGAATAAGCAAACCACAAAGTATTGCGAGAACAACTATAATTGTAAGAACGATTTCGTGTTGACTTACAATAAAATCTGATATCTTTTTCAATTTATAACACCTCAAATTTATTGGGATTACTTTAAATTATATCACAAATTTTATCTGATTGAAAGATACATTTTCTTAACATCTTCGTATGAAAGTTTTACCATATTTTTCTCAAGCAATGGTGTCATACTCATTTCTGTAAGTTTTTCAATTTCTTCGTCAGTTTTAACACCGATTTCTGTAAGAGTGCATGCCATACCCATCTGTTTTTTTAGGTCGGTAATAGCATCTGCCATCTGATGAGCATCGGAAAATCCGCAATCCTGTGCAAATTTATTTAGATGACCCTTTTCTGCATCTGCATTAAGGTGACAGAAATAATCAAGAGTCATAGCACAAGCCTCGCCGTGTGGTACGCCATAAAGGTTTGTTAATGGGAATGAACAAGCGTGACTACCAGCTGTGCGAGGATTTGAGAATGCAACGCCTGCAATAATAGATGCTTCTGCCATTTTTTCGCGAGCTTCTAAATTATCAGGCTCAGTATATGCTTTATAAAGCCATTCAAAAACTAATTTTGTTGCGGTAACTGAACAACTTTCGCAAATTGGTTGGTGAAGAATTGTCCATACACTTTCAAGGGCATGAGCTAATACATCAAGACCAGTTGACGCAGTAACTTTTGGTGGCACACTAAGAGTTAAACGCGGGTCAACAATTGCTGCTTTTGGGTACATAAGAGGGTCGTTCATTGGGGCTTTAACGCCTTTTTCTAAATCAGTAAGCACTGAAATATTTGTAATTTCACTGCCAGTACCGCTTGTTGTTGCAACTGCAAACATTGGAATTGTTTCGTCTTTGTTTATTGGCTTGCCACCAGTATGATAGCTTTCAATTTTGTCATTACCCTTTGCAATAGCGCATGCGGCTTTACAACAGTCCATCGGTGAGCCTCCACCAAGAGCAACTGCAAAATCCGCATGATTTTCTCTTAAAACTTTAACGCAGTCGTTTACATTGTCAGTTGTAGGGTTTGGCCTTATGTCATTGAAAATTGCAACGAGGGTGCCATTTGAATTTTTAACGATTTCGTCAACAACGCCATTCTTTTTAAGGGTGTTTGAACAGACGAGCACACCTTTTTTATAACCAAATTCCTTAATGATTTCAGGTAATTCTTTGATTTTATCTGTACCAAAATAAATTTTTGTAGGCAAACTGAAATTCCAACTCATAAAGCATACCTTCCTTGCATAATATCTCTTTTTTCTAATTCTTTATTGATTGTGTTAAGCACTGTTTTCTTGTCAGCACTCCATTGTGGCTCAACAAGAAGCGATTTCGGTGCATCACCAGTAATTCTGTGAATTACCACGTTCTTTGGTATTCTCTCAATGCAACTGAAAAGAATATTCATATATTCTTGAAGTGACAAAACTTTTACCTTGCCTTGCTTATAATCTTCATATAAACCAGTATCTTTAAGAATGTGTAAAAGTTGAAGTTTTACACCATCAGTGCCACATTTCACCGAAAAATTAACAGTATTTAATATATCTTCTTTTGTTTCGTTTGGTAACCCTATAATAATGTGAGTAATTACGGTTATTCCTCGTTTTTTTAACTCTTTAACGGCGTTTTCATAAACAAAATTATGGTAACCACGCCTTATATATTCTGCCGTTTTTTCGTTTGATGTTTGTAATCCTAATTCAATCCATATAGGTTTAATTTTGTTAAGATTTTCTAACAAATCGAGCATTTCTCTTGACAAGCAATCAGGGCGAGTGCCTATTGAAAGAGCTGCAATATCTTGACGCTCTGTGGCAATTCTAAATTGTTTTTCGAGATAAGTTATATCGCCATAAGTGTTTGTAAAACTTTGAAAATACGCTATAAACTTTTCTGTTTTGACTTTAGATTTTATGCGATTTTTTGCATTTTCAATTTGTGTGTTCAAGTCAACTCCCATCTCGGCAAAATGGGACGAGCCGTTATGACAGAAAATACAACCGCGCGTATCTAAAGTACCGTCACGATTAGGGCAGGTGCAACCAATGTCCAGAGCAAGCTTATATACTTTTTCTCCGAAACATTTTTGCAAATATTCATTTAATGAATAATATCTGCTCATTGTTATATCACCTATTTGATTTTACAATAAATCCACACAAAAATCAACAAATACCAACACAATATAACCTTAAAATGAGCTTAAATTTTAATATTTTCTTGACAATTATTAAGATTTTCTTTATCATAATTGTGTATGTGCTATAAACTTAAGGATGTGAAATTTTGTCGTTCAAAACTAAATTTAAAACTTTTATAAATAAAACAAGTGTTAATGTGGTAAGATTCTTCGGTTTTTGGATTGTTCTTCTTATTGCACATGCTAAAGTTAAGAGATATGTGCCACAAAACAAGAATTTTATTGTTATTGCAAACCACTCTGACGCACTTGACCCAATTTATATTTTGTGTTCACTTAAAAAATATGTAAGATATGTTATGGGTGACCATGTTATTTTTAATCCTGTTGCAAGTTTCTTTCTTAAAACAATGTGTGGTTGGATTGTAAAGGGACGCGATAACCACCCATCTGTACTTATTAATGATATGATGGCAAGCGCAAAAGAAGGCGTGCCGCTTGGACTTTTTGCAGAAGGTGCAATTACACCTAATGGTGAAACAGGTTTCTTCTCACCTCGCACAGGTCAGCTTGTTAAAGATTTAGGCGTTGCCCTTATCACATTCCGTATTAAAGGTGGTTTTTTCCATACTCCAAGATGGGGCACAGGACTTCGCAAAGGTCCAATTTTTGCAGGTGTTGTTCATGAGTATTCACCTGAAGAGCTTGAGGGTATGACTGGTGAAGAAATCAATGCACTTATTAAGCGTGACATTTATGTTAATGCTTTTGAGGAGCAACGTAAACGCCCAAGAATTTATAAAGGCAAAAATCTTGCTGAGCATATTGAGCGTATTCTTTATATTTGCCCTCATTGTCAACAAGTTGGCACTATGCATTCAAAAGGTGATTTCCTTACTTGTGATTGTGGCTACAAAGTTGAGTTTGGTAGAGATGGTTTCTTCCACGAATGCGAAAAGGCTCTTGTTTTTGATAATGTTCTTGATTGGGACAAATGGCAAAAAGGTATTTGGAAAGACAAGGTTTTAAGCGCACCTGATGATGAAATAATCTTTGAAGAAAAAGAACAACCTGTATATACACTTGTTAAGCGTAAAAAGGTTGAACTTTCTGATGATGCTATTCTTCGTCTTTATAAAGACAGATTTGAAATTATTTTAAATGACAAAGAAAGTATTAGATTCCCTGTTGAAAAACTTAAATTAGTGCTTAATGTTTCGGTTGAGTCTGTAATGTTTTTTGATGGTGAACAGTTTATTTATGTAAAGAGCAAAAATCCAAGAGCAGCAGCTAAATATGTTGCAGCGTGGAGATATCTTACAGGAAAAGAATATAAATAAAAATTTGAGGCATCAGTTTTGATGCCTCTTTTTGTTATTTATTGTTCTGATTTTTGTCATTTTTCATTTCAGGATTATTTTTAACATTTGTTGGATTGTTCTTATTTTTATTATTTGGATTGTTTTTATTATTGTTATTCATTGTTATCACCTCGCAAAAATATTTTGCCCTAAAAAACAACAAAAATATATTAAAATTTTTACATTTATGTGATTTTCTGTAAAATTTGAGTTTGTCGAGTTCTTTGTTTGCCACCTCATCAGTCTCGCTAACGCTCGACAGCTTCATTACTCGCCTGCCGGCTCAGACAGCGCTAATTCGGCATCCACCGGATGCCCGTGCCCCTCAAGGTGAAGCCTTATTTTTTGCCTTCTCCTTGAGGAGAAGGTGTCACGAAGTGACGGATGAGGTGTAATCTACAGTTCGCAACGCAGTTCCGAAATTTTGCGCTTTGCATTCTGTTAGACAAACTCCAATTTGTAGAGATGATAATAAAATACAAAAAGCACTCAACCATTTTGGTCAAGTGCTTGGTATTTATATGTTGTTTTAGCAATATTTTTTAGTGATTTCTTGCATTTCTGTCCATTTACGTTCCATATCTTTCACAAGTTCAAACTGTGTACGGCAACGGTCAAGGTTGTGTTCAGGATAATTAACGTGGAAGTAAATATCACCATTGAGGTAGTCTGTAAGAAAACGGATACCACACTCATAGGTCATCATTTTAGCGCCCATAGGAAGAAGTTCTTTTTCAAGGTCTGTCAAAGCATCTTTTGCGCTACCGAGATAGCCTTTGACATAAGCCTCATAAAGAGAAAGACTTAAAGTTACTTTTGAAAGGTCTTTTTCATCTTCTGTTGCTGTATTTGCACCAAAGCGGATGCTATCACCAAAGTCATAAAGTGAAAGGCCAGGCATTACTGTGTCAAGGTCAATAATGCAAATGCCCTTGTTTGAAATATTGTCAAAAAGAATATTGTTAAGTTTTGTATCATTATGAGTAACTCTCAAAGGAAGTTTACCTTCGTCAATTAAATCAACAAGAATATGAGTTTCTTCTTCGTGGCTTAAAGCAAATTCGATTTCATCTTTGACAGTGTCAAGTCTGCCTGAGCGATTTTCCTCAATAGCCTTTTTAAGATTTTCAAAACGAGAAACAGTATTATGGAAATTTTCGATAGTTTCAAAAAGAGTTGAGCCATCAAAATCTGAAAGAATTTTCTGAAAATCACCAAAAGCAACACCAGCGTTACAGAAAACCTGTTCGTCTTCGATTGTGTTGCAAGTATAAACATCATCTACGAAGTCGTACAATCTCCAGCATTGATTTTTATCATCAAAGAAGAAATATTTTCCATCTTTACAAGGAAGGAAAGTAAGTGTACCACGGTCAGTCCATGGAATATTCATTTCTTCATTCTTCTTGCGGATATGGCTTGTAACAGCAACAATGTTAGCCATAAGTTCCTGTGGTTTTTTAAATGCTTCTGTATTAACTTTCTGCAAAACATATTTTTTAGTTTTGCCATTTTCTTCAAAAATTAATGTAAATGTACTGTTAACATGTCCATTGTTAATTTTTTCATATCCTGTGAATGTTCCGTCAAGAGAGAACATATCACAAATTTTTTCCAAGTCAAAAGGATAATTTGACAAAAGAAACACCCCGTTATCATAAAAATAAGGCTGACATTATGCCAGCGCCGAGAAAATAATCGCATTAATTATACAACTTTCATTAAATTAAGTCAATATACACTTTATACATAAGAATAGGGGCGTTTTTATTGAAAAATACTCTTTACATAACAGCGTTTTTAGGGTAAAATATACTAAATATGGTAATGGAATAAAATCATTACCGCGGAGGTGTTTTTTTATGGAACCAAAGTACAAAAGAGTACTCTTAAAAGTCAGCGGTGAAGTTCTTGCAGGCGACAAGAAACACGGCTTTGATTTTGATACAGTAAACAGTGTTTGCGGTGCTATTAAAGAAATGGCAGATTTAGGAACAGAAGTTGCTATTGTTGTTGGCGGTGGTAATTTCTGGCGTGGCCGTTCAAGTGGCGATATGGACAGAACAAGAGCAGACCATATCGGTATGCTTGCAACTGTTATGAACTCATTGGCGCTTGCAGATTCACTTGAACAGATGGGCGTAATTGTTCGTGTTCAGACTGCTATTGAAATGAACAAGATTGCAGAGCCATACATCAGTCACAGAGCAAAACGTCACCTTGAAAAAGGTAGAGTTGTAATTTTTGGTTGTGGTACAGGTAACCCATTCTTCTCAACTGATACGGCAGCAGCTCTTCGTGCAGCAGAAATCGGTGCTGACATTATTTTTAAAGCAACAAATGTTGACGGTGTTTATGACAAAGACCCTAACCGTTTTGATGATGCAATTAAATATGATGTAATTACTCATCAAGATATTTTAAGTAAAGGTCTTGCAGTTATGGATAGTACTGCGGCATCACTTTGTCGTGATAATGATATTCCACTTCTTGTATTTAACCTTCAACAGCCTGAAAATATGGTTAAGGCAGTTAAAGGCGAAAATGTGGGTACAGTTGTAGTTAGCGAAAAATAATAATTGAAATATATTCAAAGGAGATAGATTTATGAATACAGTTTTCGATACAATGAAAGAAAAAATGACAAAAACAGTTGGCGCTCTTGAAAAAGAGTATGCAGGTATGAGAGCTGGCAGAGCAACTCCTGCAATTCTTGACAAAATTATGGTTGACTATTATGGTGTACCAACACCAATTCAGCAGATGGCTGCTGTTTCAGTAAGTGAAGGCAGAATTCTTATTATTCAACCTTGGGACGTAAGCACAATTAATCCTATTTCAAAGGCTATTCAGGCTTCTGATATTGGTATTACACCTATGAACGATGGTAAAGTTGTTCGTCTTACATTCCCACCTCTTACAGAAGAACGCAGAAAGGCGCTTTGCAAAGATGTAAGTAAAATTGCAGAAGACAGCAAGGTTGCAATCCGTTCAATCCGTCGCGATGCAATGGATAAAATCAAGGCTATGAAGAAAAACAGTGAAATTACTGAAGATGACCAGAAAAATGCAGAAACAAAAATTCAGAAAATTACTGATGACTTCATTAAAGAAATCGACACAGTTTCTGATAAAAAAGAAAAAGAGATTATGGAGATATAATTGGTTTTATGGGCGAGGCGACTCGCCCATAATTTGCCATTATGAATAGTTATGGATAAGAAAAATATTCCCCAATTTTCTGTTTTGCCACAGCACATAGGCATTATTATGGATGGTAACGGAAGATGGGCTAAACAAAGAGATTTACCAAGATATAAAGGTCATATTGAGGGTGCAAAAACATTTCGTAAAATCGGTGAGTTTGCAGCCGATGTTGGAATCAAGTGTATGACTTTTTATGCTTTTTCAACTGAAAATTGGAAAAGACCACAAGAAGAAGTAGATGCTATTATGCAGCTTTTTCGTGAGTACTTGTATGAGGCTGAAGAGAGAAAGGCCGAAAACGAAGAAAAAGGCATAAAACTTTGCTTTTTAGGTGACCGTAAAGGAATTCCAGAAGATATTCTTGCAATTATGGAGAATATTGAGAATAGTTCCAAATACGAAACCAAGGTTATATTAAATCTTGCAATTAACTATGGCGGTCGTCATGAAATAACTGATGGCGTTAAAAAGATTGCTGAAAAAGTTAAGACTGGCGAAATTAGAGTTGATGATATTACTGAAGAAATGATTTCAGATTCATTATACACAGCGGGGTCACCTGACCCTGACCTTATTATCAGACCAAGTGGTGAGTATAGATTGTCAAACTTTTTAACATGGCAGTCGGCGTATTCAGAATTTTGGTTTTCAGATGTGCTTTGGCCTGATTTTACAGAAGAAAATCTTATAGAAGCATTGAGAGAGTTTGAAAAGCGTAACAGACGCTTTGGTGGGGTATAAATTTTTATTTTTGAAAAGGATTATTTAAAATATGAAACAAAGAATTATTTTTGGGCTTTTATGCACTGTTTTAGGCGTTTTAGCTCTTTGTATTCGAAATACACCACTTTTTGCTGTTGTAGGTGCAGTAGTTTGTATAATGGTTGCAATTGAGATTAATAAAGCGATTAAACTCAAAAATAAGCCTATGTTTGCATTAAGTCTTGTGGCAGCAGCACTTGTCCCTATTTATTATGAATACGTACATTTGTTAGAGGGGCTCACCTTAAATTTAAGTCCTGTGTATCTTATTTGCATTTATATTCTTGCATTGTTTATTTTAATGCTTACAGGCTATGAAAACACAAAGTTTTCAGATGTGGGAATGGTGCTTTTAGGGTCGTTAGGATTACCTCTTGCAGTTACAATATTATTGTTCTTAAGAGATATTCATAAATTCTTCCCTGAACAGAATTATACAACAGAACACGGGTTGTTCTTTATTCTGTTTGCAATGTTTTGTGCTTGGATGAGCGACGCTTTTGCATATTTTGGCGGAAGATTTTTTGGTAAGCATAAGTTAGCGCCAAAAATCAGTCCTAAAAAGACAATTGAAGGCGTAATAAGCGGAACTCTTGGTTGCATTCTTGCAAATGTAATTCTTTATGCGGTGTTTGATAATCTTGTTTTCGCAGAACCACACAACAAATACCTTGCAATTGTTTTAATGACAATTCCGTTGTCACTTATAGGTGTTTGTGGTGATTTGACTTTCTCTGCACTTAAGCGTAATTATGAAATTAAAGATTTCAGTAATTTAGTGCCGGGGCACGGCGGAGTTATGGACAGATTTGATAGTGAAGTGTTTGTGTTAGTGGCACTTTATGCGATTATCAATATTTTCGGAGTAGTGATTTGATGATTACTAAAAATTTAAGTATATTAGGCTCAACCGGTTCAATCGGTACACAAAGCCTTGAAACAGCAAGAAAGTGCGGTTACTCTGTTTCCGCGCTTTCGGCATATTCTAATGTAGATTTAATTGAAGAACAAATACGCGAATTTAAGCCAGAGATTGCAGCGTTAGTTGATGAAAATGCTGCAAAAGAGCTTAAAAATCGCGTAAGTGATTTAGATGTAAAAGTACTTTCAGGTATTGATGGCGTTTGTGAATGTGCAAGAGTGCAAAGTGCTGATACAGTAATTAACTCAGTTGTTGGTATGGCTGGTCTTAAACCTACACTTGCAGCAATTGAAAGTGACAAAAAAATTGCTCTTGCCAATAAAGAAACTCTTGTTGCGGGAGGTCTTTTAGTTACAACTAATGCAAAGGCAAAAGGTGTTGATATTTTGCCTGTTGACTCAGAACACTCTGCAATTTTTCAGTGCTTGCAGGGTCAACCAACAAATCGTGCACTAAAAAGAATTATTTT
This sequence comes from Candidatus Fimenecus sp., assembly GCA_045613585.1. GTDB lineage: Bacteria > Bacillota > Clostridia > Oscillospirales > Acutalibacteraceae > Fimenecus. The sequence goes on from JAZLBG010000021.1 coordinate 23,816, forward strand.
AACTGCATCTGGTGGACCTTTCTTCGAAAAAACAAAGGAAGAACTCGCAAATGTAACGGTTAAAGATGCACTTAAACACCCAAACTGGAGTATGGGACAAAAAATAACCATTGACTCTGCTACAATGATGAATAAAGGACTTGAACTTGTTGAGGCAGTGTGGCTTTTTGATGTCCACCCTTCAAAAATCGAGATAATCGTACACAGAGAAAGTATAATTCATTCTGCTGTAGAGTATGATGATAATGCAGTAATAGCACAGATGGGACTTCCTGATATGAAAATCCCTATTCAATATGCCCTTACTTATCCTGAAAGAATTGAATCCCTTACAGGTGAACTCGATTTAACAAAGCTCGGTACATTAACATTCTACAAGCCTGACTACGAAACATTCAGATGTATGGATATTTGTCGTGAGGCAATTACTCGTGGTGGACTTTACCCTGCATTTGCGAATTCAGCAAATGAACAGGCAAACCTTATGTTTAGAAAAGGTGAAATCGGTTTCTTGCAGATTGCAGAATTAGTAGAAAAAGTTATGAACGATGCACCGAAAGTCAATACTTATACGGTAGACGATGTTTACGAGGCAGACAAACTCGCTCGTGAACTCGTTATCAAATACGCAGAATAGTGGTGAATTTTTTGGAAATCTGGTCAAAGGTATG
>JAZLBG010000022.1:0-9109 GCA_045613585.1 Candidatus Fimenecus sp.
GTAGGGTCGGGACTCTGTGCCCGACCGCAAAACTTTAATAATCTACGGGCAGGCACGGAGACCTGCCCCTACAAGAGACTTTTTCTTTGTAAACCTTCTATAATTGCAACGCAGTTCCGAAATTTTGCGCTTTGCATTTTGTTAGACAAATTCCAATTTATATAACAAATATGCATTTTCTGCTTCTTATATTGCTCTTTTTTATTTATTATGATATTATAAGTATAATAAAATTCAAGGGGATTTTGATATGTCTAAATTTACAGAAAAAATCGTTGTCGGCGTTATGAAATTGGGTATGAAAATTGCAGGCGCTGATGTTTCACAAGAAGAAGCACTTGAAGCTTTAGGTGAAGTTACAATCACTGACGGTATGCCTGAAATTTTACGTGAGGCAGCAGCTGAAACTGCAATTCTTCTTAAAAATGACAATACATTACCATTTCAGAAAGGTAGTCGCGTGTCTGTTTTTGGCAGAGTGCAGAATGACTGGTTTTTCACAGGTTATGGCTCAGGCGGTGACGTTAAAAAGCCTTATGGTGTAAATCTTATTGATGGCCTTAAAAACTGTGAAGATTTATGTTTGAATACTGAACTTGCAGATTTATATGAAGCTTGGTGCGGTGCAAATCCTATTGACCATGGTGTTTGGGGTCATTGGCCAAGATTCTATGAAGAGATGCCATTAACTGCAGAGATTGTTAAATCTGCAAAAGAAAACAGTGACCATGCAGTTTTTGTAATTGGTCGTTCATCAGGTGAAGACCGTGAAAACGCTCTTGAAAAAGGTAGTTTCTATGTAACTGATGAAGAAAGAAATGCTCTTCACAGAATTTGTGAACAATTCGATAAAGTTACACTTCTTCTTAACATTGGCTCAGTTATGGATATGAGCTGGCTTAGAGAATTTGATGGTAAAATCGGTGCAATTTTAATAGTATGGCAAGGTGGTATGGAAAGTGGTAACGCTATTGCGGACTTGCTTTGTGGTAAAGTGACACCAAGTGGTAAGCTTACTGATACTATTGTAATCAATTATGAAGATTATCCATCATCTGCTCACTTTGGAAACCTTAAATTCAATGAATATGTTGAAGATATTTATGTTGGTTATCGTTGGTTTGAAACTTTTGCAAAAGATAGAGTTCTTTACCCATTCGGTTTCGGTCTTTCATACACAACATTTGATATTTCAACTGAAAAGTTTGAAAAAGATAACGAACTCACATTTACTTGCACAGTAAAAAACACAGGTGACTACAAAGGTAAAGAAGTTGTTCAAATTTATGTGGAGAAGCCTTGTGGTGTTCTCGGTAGTCCTGCTCGTGAGCTTATTGGCTTTGCAAAGACAAAAGAGTTAGCCCCAAATGAGAGTGAAACTCTTGTAATTACAATCCCTGAAAATCGTATTTGGAGTTATGATGACAGCGGTAAAACAGGATTTGCTCACGCTTATGTAATGGAGAAAGGCAAATACAATTTCTTTGTGGGCAAATCTGTTCGTGATGCTCAATGTGCATGTGGATTTACAGTAGAAAGCACCCAGCTTAAAGAACAACTTTCACAAGCAGGTGCTCCACAGGTTAAGTTTGAAAAATACACCGCAGTTGAAGAAAATGGTGTGCGCAAAGCAGTTAAAGAAAGTGTAAAACTTCGTGAATATGACTTGAAACAGATTATTCTTGATAACATTAAAGATGGTGTTCCACAAACAGGTGACAAAGGAATCAAACTTCAAGATGTTAAAGATGGCAAGGCTACTATTGACCAGTTTGTAGCACAGTTAAGTCTTGACGAATTAGAGGCAATTTCTCGTGGTGACTACAAAATGGATTCGTCTCTTGGTGCAAAGGGTAATGCAGGTGCTATGGGTGGTATTTTAGAGAGCTTACGCGATAAAGGTGTGCCACCAATGATTACAACTGATGGTCCTTCAGGTATTCGTCTTCTTTCATATTGTTCACTTATTCCTAATGGCACTGCACTTGCAAGCACATTCAATACAGATATTGTTGAAAAAGTTTATGCAAAAATCAGCGAAGAAATGAAAGAAAAAGGCACAGATATTCTTTTAGGCCCTGGTATGAATATTCACAGAAGTCATCTTTGCGGAAGAAACTTTGAATATTATTCAGAAGACCCTGTTGTAACAGGTCTTATTGGTGCAGCAGCTGTTAAGGGCATTCAGCACAACGGCAGAAAAGCATGCCCTAAACATTATGCTTGTAATAACCAAGAAGTAAATCGTACTCGTAATGACTCAAGACTTTCTGAAAGAGCATTACGCGAAATTTATCTTAAAGGTTTTGAAATTTGTATCAAAGAGTCAAACCCACAAACTCTTATGACATCTTACAACAAAATTAACGGAGTATGGGGTCACTATAATTATGACCTTTGCAAGCGTATTCTTCGTGACGAATGGAACTATGAAGGTCTTGTTATGACTGACTGGTGGATGCGTCCTTCAAAGAGCCCTGAATTCCCTAAACTTCGTGACCAGGCATATAGAGTGCGCGGTTGTGTAAATGTGCTTATGCCAGGTGGCGACCGAGTTACAAATGGCAAGCCTGATGGTACATTACTTAAAACTTGTGGCAAAAAAGATGGTATTACTCTTTATGAAATGCAAGAAAATGCAAAATGGGTATTAAAACTTTGCTTAAAAAAAGATAATTAAGGATTAAGTTATGAAAACTAAAATAATTTCAATTTTACTTTGCGTTGTGTTTGTGGTAGCAACTTTCTCTGGTTGTAACAATAATTTAACTGATAATAATAGCACAAATTCAAATGTTGGTTCTAATGATAACACAAATCATAATGGGCAGTTTTCGGAAGAACACAACACAAATTCAACTGGTGCAAACTCTAATTCATCTAATGGCGCAACAAATACTGATATTGAATTTCCTGATGATACAACAAATAATAAAGGCACACAGAGTGGCTCTTCTTCAGGTCAATCAAATCAAAATCCTAATGGAACAGCAGATACGCCTAATGGAATAATCGCTGGTGATAGCAGACTCGTTGGTGTGTGGAATGCATCTAGTGAAATTCCTATAACTGAAGATGGAAAAACAGTTACATCTCAATGTTTAATTAAATTCAACAAAGACGGCACATTTGAACAAGTTACAACTGAAGCTCAGGCAAGACAAATGATAATTGATACATATTTGGTTACTTTCAATTGCAAAAATGAGCAAGAATTAGATAGTTATCTTCGTGCAAATAAAGGAACAACATTAGAGGGCTATGTGATAATCGCATTAGCACAAATGAGCGCTTCTGATTTTCGCATAAAAGGTATATGGAAAACAGAAAATGACAACACTCTTTATGAAACTACCATAGACGGAGATAAAGAGAATGTTGAAGTCATTAAATATGTTTTTTCTAATGATAAAAATTCAGTAAAACTTACTATTGAAGATGGTACTGGTGGAACAATTACAATGACATTAACAAGAGAATAAAAAACAAAAGCGAAGTCGTTATGACTTCGCTTTATTCATCTAATAACTGTTCGTAACTTAATTCTAACACTTTTGACAAATGCTTTATTTCTATATCAGTAACAAAACGCTTGCCTGCTTCTATTCTTTGAATTGCATTTTTATCAATATCTAGACCGGATAATTGTAACATATCTGCAAGTTTTCGCTGAGAAAGATTATGTTTTTCACGATATTCAGACAAAACCTTGCCACACACGTTATTTGTCCCTGTATCTGTTTTATTTATAAACATAAAAAACACCTCATTGACATTTTGTGCTTGTCAATTAAGAATTATATGTTATAATTAAATAAAACTTGACATTTACTAAATGTCAAAAAGGCGATTACTATGAAAAAAGATTTTGATTATTATAATTCATTACCCAAGCACGAAATCTCTATGAAAGGTAAAAGAAAAATAAACAGATTATTTAGAGAAATTGTAGGAAGTACAAAAATCCCACATCCAGAAGTTGATAATTGCTATGAACGTGTCAGAAGTAAAATTATAAGAAAACTCAACTTATTAAGGCATAAATTGAGTATTAATTAAGAAATAATCAGTCATTTTGAGGAGAATCGCGACGAAGAATCTCAAAAGAGGCCTAACAAAAGCATAAAAATAACGCCTTGCAAACCCAAGGCGTATATTTTTTTATTTATCTTCTTTCCCGTATTTTTCGTTTCTTTTTTCAACTCGTTTTTCACGGATGCGCTCAAATGCAATTTCCATAACTACAAAAAGCACAATTACAAGAATTGCAAAGAAAATACGAATAGGGGTAATTGTTAAATCGTTTGAATACTTAACTGTTTTTTCAGCAAATGCCGTTATGGTAAAGGAAAGGCACAAAATTACTGAAAACAGTAAAGTATTCAGTTTTTTTATGCCTTTATCCATTGAATTATTCCTCTACTTTTTTGATTGCGATTCCAAGTTCATCAAGCTGAAGAGTATCAACTGCTGATGGACATTCTGTCATTGGTTCACTTGCATTCTGGAGTTTAGGGAATGCAATAACATCACGGAGTGAGTCTGCACCAATCATCTGCATTACAAGTCTGTCAAGACCAATACCCATACCGCCGTGTGGTGGTGGGCCGAAACGGAATGCATCTGTTAAGAAACCGAATTTTTCATATGCTTCTTCGTCTGAAAGACCGAGAAGAGTGAACATTCTCTTTTGAAGTACTGGGTCAGTAATACGGATTGAACCTGATGACAATTCAACACCGTTGAGAACAAGGTCATAAGCCTTTGCACGAACCTGAGCCTTGTCTGTTTCAAGGTATTCTAAGCATTCATCCATAGGAGATGTGAATGGGTGGTGCATAGCAACGAAAGTCTGTGCATCCTCATCCCACTCAAAGAATGGGAACTCAGTAATCCAAAGGAGATTATATTTATCTGTTGGAATAATGTCGAGCTTCTTTGCAACTTCCTGACGGAGAGCACCAAGAACTGAAAGAACGCTGTTTTTCTTTGTGTCTGCAACAATAAGTACAACGTCACCTGTTTCTGCACCTGCTTTGTTAAGAAGCGCAGTCATTTCGTCCTCTGTAAGGAATTTTGCAAATGAAGATGCAAGTCCATCTGGCATAAGACGAGCAAAAGCAAGTCCCTTACCACCGATACCACGAACAAATTCTGTAAGCTTATCAATTTCTTTTCTTGTAAGAGTATTAACTGCGTTTTTAGCTGTGATACAGTAAACTGCACCACCTGCCTGGAGAGCAGATGTAAACACACCAAAGCCACAATCTTTAACTACATCACCGAGGTCACAAAGTTCCATTTCGTAACGAGTATCAGGTTTATCTGAGCCGTAACGCTCCATAGATTCTTTATATGTGAGTCTTGGAAGTGGTAACTGAATGTCAATTCCCATAGCATCCTTGAAAACTCTCTGAATGTAGCCTTCACCGATGCCCATAACATCATCAACATCAACGAATGACATTTCAAGGTCAATCTGTGTGAATTCAGGCTGACGGTCTGCACGAAGGTCTTCGTCACGGAAGCAACGAGCAATCTGCATATATCTGTCAAAACCTGCTACCATTGAAAGCTGCTTGTAAAGCTGTGGTGACTGTGGAAGTGCATAGAAGCTACCATTGTGAATTCTTGATGGAACAAGGAAGTCACGAGCGCCTTCAGGAGTTGAACGGATAAGCATTGGAGTTTCAATTTCAATAAATCCGTTTTCGTCAAAATAGTCACGAGTAATTTTTGTAATCTTGTGACGAAGAAGAATGTTGTTCTGTAAGTCAGGACGACGAAGGTCAAGGTAACGATATTTAAGACGAGTTACCTCTGAAGTCTGACAATTTTCAACGATTTCAAAAGGTGGTGTTTCACTTACACCAACAATTCTTAAATCATTAACTTCAATTTCAATATCACCTGTAGGAATGTCCTTGTTCTTTGAAGAACGTTCACGAACAATACCTTTTGCCATAAGTACATATTCACTACGAACTGTAAAAGCTTTATCAAAAATTTCTCTGTCTGTATTATCGTCAAAAGCTAACTGTACAATACCTGTTCTGTCACGAAGGTCAACGAAGATAAGTGCACCAAGGTCACGACGACGCTGTACCCAACCTGCAACTGTAACTTCTTTGCCAACAAAGTCAGCATTAAGAGTGCCACAGTAGGCAGTTCTTTTTAATCCATTCATTCTATCCATTAATTATTACCTCCAAGGAGAGTTGATAAATCTAATCCTTCAACACCAAGTGACTCAAATCCTGCCATAGCGTCTGAAATCACTTTAGTTTGAAAACTGTCAACGAAATCATTAAGTGTCATTTCTGACTCAACGCCTGTTTCCATATTTTTAAGTTTAATATTACCTGTTTCAATTTCGTTATCACCTAAAACAAGTGTATATAAAGCACCAATTTTGTTAGCGTATTTCATTTGTGGTTTTAAGCCTCTGCCAACTGTATCAAACTGAGCACTCATACCTTCGTTGCGAAGTTCAGTTGCAATTTCTGCCGCTTTAAGATTTGCTTTTTCACCCATACTTGCAATGTATAAATCACATTTTTTTGGTGCAGGGAATTCTGTGCCCTGTGCTTCCATAAGAAGTAAAAGTCTTTCAAGACCTAAGCCGAAACCACAAGCAGGGAGTGGTTGCCCACCCATTTCTGCAATAAGTCCGTCATAACGTCCGCCACCACAAACTGTACCCTGAGCGCCGATTTCTTTTGAAACGAACTCGAAAACTGTTCTTGTGTAATAGTCAAGACCACGAACGATTTGTGGATTAACTGTATATTCAATATTCATAGCATCAAGATATTTCTTAACACTTTCAAAATGGTCTTTACAATCATCACAAAGGAATTCAATAACAGTAGGTGCTTTTTCTGCAATGCCACTACAAACAGGACTCTTACAGTCAAGAATTCTCATTGGATTTCTGTCAAGACGACCTAAACAAGTTTCGCAAAGGTCACCTTTGTATTGTTCAAAATATTCTTTAAGTGCCTTGTGATAATGCTTTCTGCATTCAGGACAACCAATTGAGTTAATTTCAAGAGCAAGATTTTTTATTCCAAGATAGTTAAAAACTTCGTTTGCAAGTGAAATAACTTCAGCATCAGCACTTGGAGCGCCTGCACCAAAGCATTCAACACCAAACTGGTGGAATTCGCGAAGACGACCTGCCTGAGGCTTTTCATATCTGTAACATGATGTAAGATAATAAATCTTCTGTGGAAGACCCTCGTTGAAAAGACCATGTTCAAGGAATGCTCTTACTGCACCAGCAGTGCCCTCAGGACGAAGAGTAATTGAACGACCGCCTTTATCTTCAAAAGTGTACATTTCTTTCTGAACAACGTCAGTAGTTTCACCTACACCACGCTGAAAAAGTTCAGTGTGTTCAAAAACAGGAGTGCGCATTTCATAAAAACCAAAGTTTTCTGCAGTTTCTCTTACCGCTGACTCCACATATTGAATTTTGTAGCTTTCTTTTGGCAAGGTATCTTGTGTACCTTTAATAGCATTTGTAATTAAAGCCATAAAAAATCTTTCCTTAATAATATGTTTTAGCCTCCTCATAAAAAGAGGAGGCGTTGTATTTTTATTTACTTATCTTTTTGGATTAACAATGTCGCGCCAATCCAAGTCGCCACGTTCAAGAGCGTGAATTAAAGCCTCAGCCGTTGCAATGTTAGTAGCAACAGGAACGTTGTGAACATCGCAAAGTCTTAAAAGAGTGTAATCTTTAGGTTCGTTAGGTTTTGGACCTAATGGGTCACTGAAAATAAGAAGCAAGTCAATTTCGTTGCAAGCAATTCTTGAACTAATTTGCTGGTCGCCACCCTGTGGACCGCTTAAAAACTGCGTAATCTTAAGACCGGTTGCTTCAGAAACCATTTTACCCGTAGTGCCTGTTGCACAAAGATTGTGACGAGATAAAACTCCACAATAAGCAATACAGAACTGCGTCATAAGTTCTTTTTTAGAGTCATGTGCCATAAGCGCTATGTTCATAAATTAACCCCTTCTTTCTTGTATTTTGCCGTTTGAAAATTTTCCCATTTTATAAAAACACCTATATCTTTATTATCATATCAAAAAACAACGAAATTTTCAACATTTTTTTACAAATAAAGTTCGATTTCTTTGCCAAAAATTCTCTTGGCTATATTAGAAAAAGCAATTTTTGCATCACTGTGCTGAGAAATCTGCTTTTCAGTAACAGATGCATACATTAAATTCTTTTCTTCAGGAACAATTCCAAGTAACCTAATATAAGTTTTATCGATAATATCGTCTATATTTAAGAGCTTGCCCTTTTTTACTGCCTTTTTATCAAAACGGTTAATAATAAGACGTAAATTTTCTTCTTTTATACCAAGTTTGATAAGTTTATTACCTGTAACTAAAGCGCTTCTTGCACTGATTTCGTCAGCAGTAGCAACAATAATACAGGCGTCAGAACACTTTGCATAAATCTGTGGTAATTCACCAACGCCAGCGGGGGCATCAATGAATATGTAATCATAATCTTTAGAATAAAGTTTCAAAAGCTCTGCAAATTTTTCACAATTAAGATTTTCTGGGTATTCAAGAGGGGCGGGTAATAGTTGAACTTGTTCATTATAGAAAAGACGTGCTTTGTTAGCATCGCATCTGTTTTCAAGAATATCAGACCAATCATAAAGCATCATTTCGTCAACGCCTAAAAGCAAGTCAAGACTGCGAAGTTCGGCATCACCATCAATTAAAAGCAGTTTTTTATTCAATTCACCTAAAGCAACTGCAATATTAGTGCAGAATGTGGATTTGCCCACACCACCTTTGCCTGATGCAACAGTGAAAATCTTTGCCATAAAATACCCTCATTTCATTCCGAAAATTACCACTATAATTTTATCACAAAAAGACGCTTTTGAAAAGATGTTTTTGACAAATTTGAGTTTGTCTAACAAAATGCAAAGCGCAAAATGCAAAGCGCAAAATTTCGGAACTGCGTTGCAATTATAGAAGGTTTACAAAGAAAAAGTCTCTTGTATGGGCAGGTCTCCGTGCCTGCCCGTAGATTATTAAAGTTTTGCGGTCGGGCACAGAGTCCCGACCCTACAAG